>JASBTR010000035.1 GCA_030148325.1 Gammaproteobacteria bacterium | reverse complement strand
ATGAATTATTATCTGACACAAAAATCTCCTGCAAACCGGGATCAGAAACAGCATTTGCAAACTGATCGGTGCATAATACGCAAAAATTTAATTATCCTGAATCTGACGGAATTCCAGATGCCGGCGCATTGTATCAAGTTGACGCCGGGCTTGGAATTAAGACAGCGACGGGGATCGGACATTGACGCCGCACAGCGGGCGGGAATAACCAGTTAAAGAGCAGCAAACTGTATGTGGAATCAGGTAGTGAAGCGTATCCTGCGTAGCGGGCCGTTGAACCTTATTATTTTATCCCTGTTACTGAATGCCGGTCTGGCATCCGTTTCCCGGGCTGATGATATTCCCGGCCTGTATGAAACGGAAATCTCGGTTAGCACCCAGGATGTGGAGGAACGCAGGGCAGCGCTGACCGCAGGCATGCGCCAGGTGCTATTGCGGGTATCCGGGCGTAGCATCGTGCTCACGATCACTGCCATCGAGGAGGCCCTGAGCCGGCCAACCCGCTATGTGGAACGTTATCGTTATCGCAATCGTGAAGGGGCGGACGGCGCGCAGGAAAAAGTGCTGTGGGTGCGTTTTGATGAAAAGGCAATTAACAAATTGCTGCGCGATAACCGCATGCCAGTCTGGGGCCGAACCCGTCCGGCGGTGCTGGTGTGGATGGTGGTGGATGACCGCCAGTCGCGGATTCTGCTGGGTAATAATGTCAGCCATCCGGCCAGGGCCTTCATTTCTGAACAGGCCAGGCTGCGGGGCATACCGCTGCGCTGGCCGATGCTGGATCTGTCCGATCGCGCCAGTATCACCACCAGCGATGTCTGGGGCAGTTTTGAGGACACGATTATCAAGGCGTCCCGCCGCTATCAGACCGAGGCCATACTGGTGGGGCGGGTATACAGGACCTATGGTGGTAGCTGGAATGTGCGTTGGACACTGTATGATCACGGCCATCGGGAAGACTGGAATGCGCGCGCCGAAACACTGGTTGAGACCTTAATTCCGGGTGTGGACAGGATGGCGAGTATTCTGGCCCAGCGTTTTGCCCAGGTTGAAACGGGTGAACAGAACAAAACCGTGCTGGTGCAGGTGTATGGGGTTAAGACACTGGCGGCCTATAACAAAACCCTGAAATATCTGTCCCAGCTTGCGGTGGTGACCAATGTACAGCCACAGACGGTTTTTCCTGACAATGTTGTTTTCCGGCTAAATAGCCGTAATGGACGACTGGCGGTTTCTCAGGCCATTGCGCTGGGCCATACCCTGGTTGAGAAGGCCGTGCGAACCCGGCCGACCGCTGTGCATCCGCCGGCGCCGGTTGCCGCCCCGTCTGTTGTGACGCCCAGGGCGGATCTAATCTATCACCTGATTCAGTAATCTTTTCGTGAAAGCCCGGTATATTCCGAACCTGATCAGCATCCTGCGTATCCTGCTCGTCGGCCCGCTGGCGCTTTATCTATTGACCAAAAACTATACAGCTTCGCTGGGTGTGTTTTTGCTGGCCGGGTTTTCCGACGCCCTGGATGGTTACCTGGCGCGCCGTTTCAACTGGACTTCCCGGCTTGGTGCGCTGCTGGATCCCATCGGTGACAAGCTGTTGATGGTAACGACTTACCTGATCCTCGGCCTGCAGGGATTAATGCCCATGTGGCTGGTGCTGACGGTGATTTTGCGGGATGTGATTATTGTCAGTGGTGGTTTGATGTACCGGCTGCTGGTAGGCGAGGTGGTTATCGAGCCCATCATCAGCAGCAAAATTAATATGGTATTACAGGTATTGCTGATGTTCAGCCTGTTGCTGTCCCTGTCTCTCTATCCCCTGCCGCCGATGCTGTTGCAGATTCTAATCTGGCTGGTGCTGTTTTCTACTCTGATCAGCGGCAGCTGTTATGTCTATCAATGGGGGCGGCGTGCCTGGCTGAGCCAGTCAGGTCGGCGGGCATGAGCAGTGTCCAGCTTCCTTTAGGGATACAGCTGCGTGATTCCGCTACCTTTGCCAGTTTCTATTCGGCGCAGAACAGGCAATTACTCCTGGCACTAAAAGAAAGCAGGGAAAACTGTGTCTATTTCTGGGGCAAGGCCGGTGCTGGCAAGTCGCATCTGTTGCAGGCATTGTGTCATGAAAAGGCCGGCGAAGGCTGGCGGGTGGCCTACCTGCCGCTGGACGAACCTGGTCTCATGCCGGCCATGCTGGAAGATCTGGAACAGTTTGATCTGGTCTGCCTGGATGATCTCCAGCATGTGGCGGGGCAGGAGGACTGGGAAATCGCCCTGTTTCATTTTTATAACCGCATGCAGTCCCGTGCCGGTAGGCTGGTGATCAGTGCATCTCAGGCGCCGGCCAGCCTGCCGCTCAAACTGCCGGACCTGGCTTCACGTCTGGGTTGGGGGCTGGTATTTCAGGTTCAGGAAATGGCTGACGAAGACAAACAGGCCGCGCTGCAACTGCGGGCGCAGGCGCGGGGTCTGGAATTGACTAATGAGGTCGCGGCCTACCTGCTCAGACACGCACCGCGCGACATGAAAAGCCTGTTTGCCCTGCTCGACAGGCTGGATGAAGCCTCGCTGGCAGCACAACGCAAACTGACCATTCCTTTTGTACGGGAGTTTGTTTGACTGATGGGTTTCGCTTTGATCTACCCATCCTACAGGGGGGGCATAACCTGGAGTAGGATGGGTAGGAGCGGGCTTGCCCGCGAATAGTTTGAGGTTCATTCAACCGCTGTCGCGAGCAAGCTCGCTCCTACGATTTAATAGCCCGTCCGCTTGCGGCGGGCTTTGTTTAATCCGTTGGCGTTTGTTCCTGCTTCATCTGCCGCCCCCTGAGCCTGGCATAGGTAATCGCGGCGACATAGAAAATTACACTGAATAAAATTTCCAGCAGGGCATAGATGCGCTCGTCGGGATTGACCCAGGCTTCCTGCACCCCGTGGGCAAAATAGAGCATGATCAGGAAACTGGCCCACGCATGGGTATAGGGCTTGCCGTGCAGCAGGCCGCGCAGGGGAAATAACAGCGGCCCGACCATGACCACCAGCACCAGTGCGACCGGAAAATGCCGGGAGGGCGCGAGCAGGGTATTCCAGAGCAGCAAAAGCACGAACAGGGCAAACCAGGCGGCCAGGGTTGTGACTCGGCTCATTTTAATCAGGTTCATTGGCAGCGAAGCCTGATTTAGATCAGGCCGGCATCAAGCTGGGCTTTGGCGATGCTGGCCAGCCGTCGTCCCTGGGCCTGGCAGAGACGAATTTCTTCCTCGCTCAGCGGCAGGCTGCTGTCGGCGCCGGCAACATGGCTGGCGCCATAGGGTGTGCCGCCAGTCGTGGTTTTGAGCAGGTCGGTTTCGGTATAGGGAATACCGGTCAGCAGCATGCCGTGGTGCAGCAGGGGCAGCATCATGGACAGCAGGGTGGTTTCCTGTCCACCATGCAGGCTGGAGGTGGAGGTGAACACGCAAGCCGGTTTGCCTGCCAGTGCGCCCTGCAGCCAGAGGGGACTGGTTGAATCAATGAAATATTTCAGCGCGGCTGCCATATTGCCAAAACGGGTGGGACTGCCGAGTGCGAGACCGGCGCAGTCGAGAAAATCATCTGCTTCGGCATAGGGCGGGCCGCTGTCAGGAATGGTATCCTCAAGCGCCTCACAACGGCTGGAGATTTCGGCAACGGTGCGAATCCGGGCGCCAAAGCCGGCCACGCTTTCAACACCGCGTGCAATCTGCTGCGCCATGGCGGCGGTCGCGCCGTGACGGCTATAGTATAAAACCAGTATTTCATTCATCGGCATATTCTAACGTCTTTTCTTGACAGCCTGTAGGGCGGGTGATAGCTTTCTTTGACAATATTCACGGCTGAGCGCATCTCAATACGCATGCATTCCAAGACTGATTCTGTCGTTAGATTTCTTGTTAGTTTCTTCATCCTGTTGCTGATAGGCGGCTGTGCTGCGATGACTGCGCCTGTTCAGGAAATGAGCAATGCCCGCCAGACTATCCAGGCGGCGCGGGATGCGGGTGCGGAAACGCGGGCAGCGAAATTACTGACGCAGGCTGAGCAGCTGCTACAGCAGGCCAGCCAGAAGCTGGAGGACGGGGATTATATTGCTGCGCGCAGCTCCGCGCTGAAAGCAAAAGAACAGGCTATGCAGGCGCGCCGGAACGCGCTGCAGAAAAAGCAGAACGAATAGGCAAAAAATGCTTGAAATACTTGCGTTTATGCAAGGAATGAGTAAACTTTCTTTAAATTCTGCTAATATGTGATTTCGACAGGCCGTTAACAGATTACAGGCACGATCCTTGAAAAAAACTGAGGGATTTGCCGGAGAGTCAACAGAAGACACAATTTGGGTTTTCAGGAATTCACATTTTTAAATAATCTCTAAAAAACCGGAGTCGATGACATGAAGATATTCCACTCGCTGAAACTTGCCGCTTTGCTGGTGATGGCAATCAGTCTCACAGTTGGTTGTGCAAGCACAACAGAAGAGGTCGGGCAGGATGATGCTACTGCCGCGATTGCTGCAGCGAAGAAAGCAAACGCCCAGGCCAAAGCCATAGAAAATGAATGGCGTGATACCGGCAAGCTGATCAAGAAGGCTGAAAAAGCTCTGGCCGGTGGTAAATATGACGAAGCTGTCAAGCTGGCCAATAAGGCTCGTCGCCAGGCCGAGAATGCGGTCAAGCAGAAAAACAGTGAAATGCGCAGACTGGGTGCGGCAAGTGCAGGCACAGAGGCCGCCACTGAGGATACTTCCAGCGCCGCGCCGGTAGTTGCCAGTGGCAGCACGAAGACATATGAAGTTGTGCGTGGTGATAACCTGTGGGATATCTCTGCCAAGCCCAGTGTTTATGATAATCCCTATCAGTGGCCGCTGGTTTATAAGAACAACAGCGATCAAATCAAGGACGCCGATTTGATTTATCCCGGTCAGGTGCTGGACATTGATACCAACCCTTCATCTGCCGATGTGGATGCGGCTGTTGCGCATGCGAAATCTCGTGGCAGCTGGAGCCTGGGTGTAGTCGAAGAATCCGATAAGGCATATCTTGCCCAGTGATTTGAAATCAGCAAGTTTGTATCTCAAGGGCCCTTTACGGGCCCTTTTTAATTATTGATGGGTTAATTCCCTGCTACTTGCAGCGAATATCGTTACTCCGGCAGCAATTAGATAGTATCCGCCCATAAACGCCAATATTTGTGTTAAACGCAGAGGCGCTGAGACGCAGAGATTGTATGATTTTAATTATTAATAATTTTTTCTTTGCGCCTCTACGTCTTTGCGTTCTCTGCGTTAATCATCCATGCTTATGATGGACGCTGGATAGCAACTGAATTCTGGCATCTGCCGGAATGACGAAAAAATATTTGAACTGGTTCTTCTTAATACCCCGTCTGCTCGTAGTGGGGTAGTTTACTGGAAATGAAACTTAAACGACTGCTTTTCAAAGCGCGCCAGTTTTTCAGCTTCTGGCTGCATGTCCTTGGCCAGTGCAATCGTAACGATGTCACCCAGGTTGCCGCTTCGCTTACGTTTACTTCCCTGTTAGCGCTGGTGCCCCTGATGTCGGTGGCTTTTTCCCTGTTCAGCGCCCTGCCGCTGTTTTCCGGCTGGCTGGATACGGTCGAGCAATTTGTGCTGAATATTTTTGTACCTACAGTCGGTGAAGAGGTGAAGAATTACCTGCTGGGGTTTGTACACAGGACTGCAGGACTCAGCACGATTGGCAGTGTCGGCCTGTTTGTGACCGCCATTCTGCTGCTGAATACCATTGACGTTACTTTCAACCGTATCTGGCGAATTAAGCGGACCCCGCGCACCTTTGTACGGCTATTGTTGCTGCTGTTTTTTCTGCTTCTTGGTCCGCTGATACTCGCGGCCAGTCTGGCCGCGACGACCTTTGTTATGGCGTTACCCCATGTTTCGGAAACAGTGACCAGCATTGGCCTGCACTCAATAATCCTGACTATGCTGCCGATGTTGGCAACCTGTCTGTTGCTGGCGTTTATGTATCACTGGATTCCCAATACCCCGGTGCTGTGGCGTCATGCTTTTGCGGGTGGTGCCGTAGCCACCATCCTGTTTGAAGTAGCCAAATATCTGTTTGCACTATATATCGCATGGTTTCCAACCTATGAGTTGCTCTATGGTGCGCTGGCAGCCATCCCCCTGTTGCTGCTCTGGATGTATATGTCCTGGCTCATTGTTTTGCTGGGCGCGGAAATTACCTACAATCTGGAGACATTTCAGTTGCCGAAAAAAACAGGCGACAGGGATCCCGAACTGGTACAGGCATTCAGACTTCTGGGTTATTTATGGCAGAATGAGCAGCAGTTGAAAGATGCAAGTATGAGCCTGGGTGAGTTGAAGGCAAAGCAAAACTGGCAGGAGACAAAACTGCCCGCCTTACTGGAAAAATTGCGTATTGCGGGCTTTGTCCATAAGGCATCCAAAAATGCTTGGCGGCTGGCCGATGGCTTTTCAAATTTGACGCTGTTTGATCTGTATCAGAAACTGGTCGTTAGCGCTCCGGAAAAAGATGGAAGATGGAGTAAAATGGATAGCTGGAACGTCAATCTGAACAGGGCGCTGGATGGCCTGAGTGAAATTGAAAAGCAGTTGCGCGGGGTTTCCCTGTGTTCACTGTATGAAGTAGAAAAAATGGAGTCTAAATGCTGAGGGATCCCCACAAATTTTAAGCAATATCATCGATCTTATTGGTAAATTGTGACACCTGATCGAGGATCATTCTAAGATCATTGTTCCTGATCTTGTAACGTTTATCATTAACAATTTGCATCGCAAGATAAATATT
>JASBTR010000061.1 GCA_030148325.1 Gammaproteobacteria bacterium | reverse complement strand
CTTTTTAGGTTTACGTGTTGCTAATGATGAACGATTTTTAATGGATGAGAAGGATATCATACAAGCAGGCAAAGATTTATGGAAAATGGCAGGGGCACACGCTAATGGTTGGTAAAAACTTGGGGATCCCTCAGGGTCTGTTCGGACAGTACGCGCAGGCCGTCATGGCCCTGGTAGGAAAGACCGTCGATCTCGTACAGGGTGTCATCGGCACTGATTACGCGCAGGGCGCCAAAGTGACGTTCACCCTGACGCAAACGGTGGTAGAAGGGACGTATATTGACATGGAAGGTATCCGCTTCCAGATTTACATTCTGCAGCGGGCCGCGCAGGCGCTGAACCTTGTCGCTCTCCAGATCGACCTCGGCGATTAGAATCGGCGCGACTTCGATACCGGCCTGGCCGGCGTCATCGAAACTCACCTTGTTGGAAGCCTGCAGATCGAAGTCCAGTGACAGGTGCATGGGAATGCCGGGCGCGATCACCAGTCGGTTACGATCTTCCAGTCGCACCGAGGCATCCAGTGTCGTGATGGGCGTGCCACTGGCGTCAACAATGGTATCCACTTTGACCGCCTCGCCGCTGGCGTTTTCCACCTGGATGTCGGCATTGCTGTAGTCCAGGGTGATGACGCCGCGGACATAGACCCCGCTGGGGACGGTCGCAGCGGTGAGAAACTCAGTCATGTCGGTATAGCGGGCGAAATCGACGCGGGTGTTGACCGGCAGGGTTTCCACGATCGTGCCGTTGGCTTTGGTCAGGCTCAGGCTTACGACATCGACAGTGTAGGTGATGAAGTCGCCCTCGGCATCGGTGAGACTGATATTAAGCGTGCCGCTGCTGCTACTGTCGGCGCTGTCTCCGCTACCCCCGCCGCCGCAGGCGCTGAGCCCGGCAAGCATGAAAAGGCCAAGAAACAGGTAGCGCAGGATGCCGGCGAGTCCGGCCCCTGTCTGGCGTGAAAATGTGAGTGTGCTCATGGCGTGGCTCCCCTGGTTTAAGGTAAAAATAAAGGTCGGATTCAGTGCACGGTGCTGGATGCAGCCTGCGTGCAGCGAATCTGACTGTGAATGATTTATTTCTATAAACGCAGGAAGCCGCGCGGGGTTGACAGCCGACTGAGAAAAAAACAGGCGGGCCTGCGGGGCTGGGGCGGCGTTGGTAAAAATGTGAACGGTTTCACTTTACCTTTTCATGGCTTGCAGTAATCTGGACGACCATGGGGAGAAGCCTTTAAAAATAATCAGATCCCAGGAGTCCGACAGTTCAGACTTAGCTGGCAGACAGACTTAACTGGTGAGGAAATCAAGATGGCAGAATTAATTCAGTATGCCAATGGCGTTCCGGGCATTCGCTTTAGCATAGACAAGCCGGTAATGCGCATTGGCCGCAGTGCGATGCATAATGATATTTGTGTTGTGGATGCCTACGTCAGTAAGGAACATGCACTGATCGAGGCCAAGCAGAGCAAGGGGCTGTCTGGCGCCTGTGAGTATTTTATCCACGATCTGGGCAGCACCAATAAGACCTATGTCAACAAGGAAAAGATATCCTGTCTGCGCCTGAAAAATAATGACATGGTGTATCTGGGACACAATATGTTTCGTTTTGTCTGTAGTGAAAATGAATTTATGACGTTTCCGGAGGCTGAAGTTGAGCATGTGGTATCCAGCCATACCATGGAAATTATGTCTGATGAAAGCAGCCAGCTGCACTCGGGTTTCAGTCGCCGTCTGCGGATTCTGGGCGCGGAGTAAGTTTTAGCAATTTCTTTCAGCTGTGATTCCCCGCACAGCTTGCCGCGGAAAACTGTAGGATGGGTAGAGCGAAGCGAAACCCATCATGCATAAATATGACAAACTAGCCGGGCCAAATTCTACTGTGTGATTGGAGCGAAGCGTAAGAAATACAGAATGAAATGTTTCCATTTGATGGGTTTCGCTTCGCTCTACCCATCCTACAACTTAGGGAAACTCTGATTAATTCCACCGTTCGTGGTGAGCTTGTCGAACCATGAACAGCGGGCACAATAAAATCAACCACTTAAAAATCACACCCTTCGACAAGGCTCTCCTGAGTTTGACGAAGGGCTCAGGGCGAACGGAATTAATCAGAGCTTCCTTAGTATCCTGCAGCAAACCTCAGCAGATTTTGTTCACTTTGTCTATTGCAGGGAGTCCATCAGTTGCTGCTGTTCCTTGTAACGCTTGTTCATGCTTTCCTTTAAGGCTTTGGTGTCGTTGACAAGTTTGGGGATGTCTTTCATCGGGATTGTAGTTGGGAAAGGAATAGTCGGCCCGTCATCCTTTTTGTCTTCTTTTCCATCCGCAGCAGCGCCGCTTTCGCTCTCATCGGCTATATCTTTCGCCACCGGGGTAGCCTGCACCACATTGGTGCTGGTGTTGATGCGGACCACCTCGTCATGACCATCGGGATTCTTCTTATCAGAAAAATGCCAGACGCCATGTTCATCGATCCATTTGTGTACGGCCGTGCTGTTATCATCGAGTTCAATCGGTAAGGCTTCATCAGCAGTAGACTTGAGCTTGTCGGTGGTTTTCGAGACGCGGGCGGAGTTGCTGCGGCCGAACAGACTGGAGAAATCCGGCAGGGACAGTTTATCCAGTGAGAGAATCGGCCTGCCATTGGGGGTATGGAGCAAAAAGGGGCTGGCGACAACCAGCACCAGCGCCAGAAGCATGAGTTTAAAAGAGAGTTTCACGATCTGTGTCCTGACGTTTCCATGTATTTAATTATAGGCTTTATCGGTCATCTTTCCCCTGAACCTGAATCAAAATACTGAATATTATTCCGTTAAATATATGTTCTTAGATATATCAGTTTGGCCTTAAAATGTAGAGGGGCGGTAGGTTCGCCTGAAGGCGAACCTACCGGCGGGGTTATGTCTGGCACTGGGGGCAGTAATAGCTGGCGCGCTGGCCGATAGTCTGCTGTCGGATCGGTTGCTTACAGTTCGGGCAGGCCTGTCCAGCCCGGCCATACACCTTTAACTGCTGTTTGAAATAGCCGGCCGAGCCGTCGCTATGCGTAAAATCCCGCAGCGTCGTGCCGCCCTGGCGAATAGCGGCAGCGAGTACCTTTTTTATTGCGCTTGTTAACTGCGCACAACGCTTTTGAGAGAGGCGTCCGGCGGCGCGCTGTGGATGAATGCCCGCCATAAACAGAGCTTCGCTGGCGTAAATATTGCCGACGCCGACCACGATTTTGCTGTCCATGATGAATGACTTGATTGCCTGTTTGCGCCCGCGGCTGTGAGTGTAGAGGTAGTCGTTATCGAACTCGCTCAACAGGGGCTCCGGACCGAGCGCTGCCAGCAGCCTGTGTTTGAGCGGGTCTCGGCGAGTCCAGAGTACGGCGCCAAAGCGGCGGGGATCACGCAGGCGCAGACACTGACCACTGGCCAGTTGTAATTCAACATGATCATGTTTTTGTGGGGCACTATCGACCGGCAGAATACGCAGACTGCCGGACATGCCCAGGTGAAGGATCAGTGTACCTTTATCAACACTGAGTAAAAGATATTTCCCCCGGCGCTTAACCGTGCGAACGGTCTGTTGACGGAGTTCACTCGCGAGTTGTGAGGGAACGGGCCAGCGCAGTTTGCGGTTACGAACGATGACCTTTGTGATGGTTTGATCCAGCAAATGGGGTTCGATGCCACGGAGGGTGGTTTCAATTTCGGGAAGCTCGGGCATACGGCGCTGATCGGTTATTTGTCCTGCGCCGACTCGGAATCAGGTTCGACATCAGGCGTGCTTTTTTGCAGGCCCAGCAGCGCATCAGCCTTGTCGGCAGCCATGACATATTCGATGTTTTTGTCTGCCCGTATGAGGACGAATTCATCTTCTGTCCGACGCAGGGTATAGCGAATGGGGGTCTCACTACCCTGCAGGAAAACACGAATCTGTTTGCCGAGCGGTTTGTTCGGAGGATTTTTTTTGTCTTCGCTTTTCATTGCGCGCAATTCAACGGCATGGGCGTGTTGCCACTCGTTGAGTAAATCAGTGTAGGCATCGGCAGAGTAGTCTTTATTTTCCGGACTCAGCGTCCATTTGCCCTCTTTAAGCGCCAGCGTCAGGTCAGGCAGTTCGAGGCGGACAATTTTTTCGCCCTTTGCAATAAGCGCATGATCGAGATAATCGGTGCTGTTGCCGATGAGCTGATAATAGTAGTAGTCAGGAATAAGATACAGTTGCCTGTCGATACGCACATAACGCTGTTTCTGCAGGGGTTCGATATTGCCGAAATCAATTTTCAGTGAATCATTAAAGCTGATGCTGAGCGCCGGTGTAAGCAGATCGAAGCGGGCCGGATCCAGAACGCTGATGTTATACCGGGCAGCCGTTTCGGTTGCCAGCAGCTTCAGTACCGATGTCACCTTGTAGTCATTGGCGGGTAGTGCGTAAGGCGCGAGCATCTGCCAGTGGCCGGATTTCTTTTCCAGCTCAATCGTACCCCTGTCTTTACGAACGATTCTAATTTTGCTGACATCACTGTCTTTAAGATCGGTCAGTAATATCGCTTCCGGTTCAGGCGTTTTACCCGGTTCGAACATGACCAGCGCGACCAGGATCAGGACGATGAGCAGGAGCGCAAGATTGAGCAGGGTTCGTGATGTCATGATTTGCCAGGTCTTAATTTTAGGGGGTTAAATGCAGGTTGGGTTGAGCGAGAGCGAAGCCCAACATTATACGGTAACTTGTTGGGCCTCGTTTTATTCACTCCAACCTACAGGTTACTTAAAAAGGCTATCACCGTTTCCGCCGCTTCAGCCAGATTACAATTCCGGCCACCAGCAGCATCACCGGTATTACAATTAAAAAAACCAGCCCCAGCAGTGACCAGGTGCGTTCTTCCAGCACCAGTTCGGTATCAAGCGCGGTGGTGGAAGGAATGGCTATAAAATTGTCGTCATGGCTTAGCCAGTTGATCAGGTTATAACCGAGATCCTGGTTACCCTGATTTCCCAGATAGGCATTGGAAATAAAATCGCCGTCACCGAGGATGATGACGCGTTGACTGCTTTCTTTTACCTCGGTTTTATTTTCGGCAGCATCTGCGTTTGATCGAGTCAGGGCAAAGCCGATGGTCAGCGGGCCGGGTGCATCACTGCCTTCATCAAAGGCGATCGTGCCTTCCAGTTTTGAGGTTTCAGACCAGCTGCGGGCCACGGTTTGCAGCAGGACCTCTGCGGTCCAGTTATTTTTTTCGAAGTGCTTCAGCCCGCTTGCACGTGGGTAGATGGTCATATAGGTAAAGTCGCGCACGATCGGGTGATCGCCATAGCCGGTGACCAGGGCGAAGGAAGGATCGGCTATGCCCAGCACCTGGGTAGTGGGATCGACAATGGTCCCGGGAACAAAACTGATGCCCAGCGACTCGGCCAGACTGTCGAGGCCGTAGCGTGAACCGGGATCATGCAGCCAGAGCAGGTTGCCGCCCTGATCGAGATAATCCTGCAGGATCTTCACTTCACCGGGCAGGTAATCGACCTGGGGGCCGGCGATCACGACCACCGACGTGTCAGCTGGAATTTCTGGCTTGTCATTCAGACTTAGACTGGTAGCCTGTATGCCCTTGCGTGCCAGCTGTTTCATGAACTGGCCGTAGTCATGGTTGGCCTGACCATCGGGTTTGCGTTCACCGTGGCCGCTGATGAAAACGATTTTCTGTTCCCCACTACGCAGCAGGCGTTGCAGGGTGTTAGTGAGGGTTTCCTCGTTCAGATTCTGGATATGTTCGCGGCGATCCTGATATTCGACAATCAGTTCACCATCTACCGTGATACCTTCACTGCGTACCCGATCCGGTTCGGTGTTCGGGTCGATGAAGCGCAGCTCGATATCGGGCTTGCGGCGCTGGTAGCGTTCAATCAGTTCACGAATTTTACGGCGCGTGGGCAGCAGCTCGCTCTCGCGGGCGAAAGCGGTAATGCGAACAGGTTCCGGCATACGCTGCAGCAGCTTGATGCTGGCCTTGGACAGGGTGTTGCGCTGGTTGGCGGTCCAGTCGGCTTCGTAACTATAGCGTTGTGAGAGCCAGCCGAGCAGGCCGATAATACTCAGCAACAGCAGCAGGAAGATGATGTTCTGTAGACGTAACTGGGTGCGAATTTTGTTATTTATTTTCATGCCTCGTCTCCGTTAGTGCTGCAGACGATCGGCATCCAGGCGACGGATGCTTAGAATCAGAAACAGGCTGATGAACAACAGGTAGTAGATCACATCGCTGCTGCTGAACACGCCTTTGCCCAGCGCCTCGAAATGGCGCAGGATAGACAGGTAACTCAGCAGGCCGCCGGCGTTTTCATTACCCACCTTGTCGCCGGCCCAGTCGAGGATCCACAGCAGCAACAGGGCGCCGAAGGTGCTGACAGCGGCCACTGTTGGCTGCAGGGTAAGAGTGGACATGTACAGGCCGAGCGCAGTGAAAGAGGCCAGCAATAAGCTTAAGGCCAGGAACAGGGCGGCAAGCAGGCCCGGATCAATGGGGCCGGCGATGAACAGCGACAGGGGCATGAGTGTCAGCATGATCGTCATCAATAGCAAGAAACTGAATACGCCGAGGAATTTACCAAGGATGATTTCGGTCATCGAGACAGGTGCCGACATGAGCAGGGCAATGCTGCCGCTGCGACGTTCTTCACTGATAAGCCGCATGGTTAGAAGCGGGCTAACCATCATCATAATAAAGGCGGCGCTGCCATAGAGCGGTGCGATTACAAGTTCGCTGGCGCCGGGGGCGTTGTCGATCATTTTCAGTTGTGGCTGCAGCAAAATAAAGTCATTTAACTGGGATAAAAACAGCCAGGCGAGAATAAACTGCACTACGGCGAGAATGGACCAGGCCAGCGGTGAAAGAAACAGGCTGCGCAGTTCGCGTGCGGCAAGAGTAAAAATCATCATGCGGCCTGTCCTCCCTTTGTCCCGGCGTCGATGTCGGCGGTTTCAGGCAGCGCCTGGTCGCTGCTGGTAATGTCGAGGAAGATCTGTTCCAGGCTGCGCGTTTCCGGACTTAACTCGGTCAGCCCCCAGTTGTTTTGCACTGCCTTCTCGGCAATCCGGCTGGCCGGGCTTTGATCTTCAGTATGCTGGATGCGCCAGCGACTGTTTTCCAGTGCCTCTACCGTTTCGACGCCCTCGATGCTTTCCAGTTCGCTAATAATGCCTGTCGGTGACTGTTGCAGGCCGAGGATCAGGCTGCGCGCGCGCATGCGGCGGTTGAGATTATCGATGTCATCGCAGAACACCAGTTGTCCCTGATTGATGATCTGTACCCGGCTGCAGGTCATTTGTACTTCGGGCAGAATATGGGTTGAGAGGATCACCGCATGCTCTTCGGCCAGCTCGCGGATGAGGTGGCGGATTTCGCGAATTTGAATAGGATCCAGTCCCACGGTAGGCTCATCCAGCACTACGATGTCGGGGCTGTGAATAATGGCCTGGGCGATGCCGACCCGCTGCTGGTAGCCTTTGGATAAATTATTGATTAAACGTTGGCCTACCTGCTCCAGACCGCAACGTTGTTTGGCACGCTCAAGAGCGGCCTGGCGTTGTGTTTTCGGAATTCGGTTAAGCCGGGTGCAGAAGCCAAGATATTCATCTACGCTCAGTTCCCGGTACAGGGGCGGTTTTTCCGGCAGGTAACCGATGTGCGCCTTGGCCTGTCGGGGTGCATCCAGCAGGTCGATGCCGCAGATGCGTACCTGTCCATTGCTGGGTGCCAGGTTACCGGTGATGATCTGCATGGTGGTGGATTTGCCTGCGCCGTTGGGGCCGAGGAAACCCAGCACTTCACCGCGTCGGAGTTCGAAACTGACATCATGCACGGCCTGCAGTGCGCCGTACTGACGATCGAGGTTGGTAACACTAATCAGTAAATCGGATGACATGGTTCCCTGTAGGTTCGCCTTCAGGCGAACAGTAGCAGTTAAATTTTATTTCGAATTATGCGCCTGAATGCGCACCTATAATTGTCTTTACACTTATAATACGCCACCGGGGCTTATGTTAGTATGAGGCGAATTATAGGGGCTCTAATTTTCCAGGCAAGTACCCTCGTCTCTGTTCGTTCAGATAATTATTAAAAACAAAATTATGCGACTTCTTCTCGGCGTTGACACTGGTGGCACCTTCACCGACTTTGTTTTGTATCGCGATGGACAATTAAAAACCCATAAAGTTCTTTCTACCCCGCATGCGCCGGAGCAGGCTATTTTGCAGGGGCTTGCGGATCTGCAACTGGATTCACTGGCGCCTGATACGGACTTCTATATCGTACATGGTTCGACCGTAGCTACCAATGCCGTATTAGAAGGCAAGGGTGTAAGCACCGTGTTCATCACCAATCGTGGTCTTGGTGACATGCTCAGTATTGCGCGGCAGACGCGCCGGCAACTGTATGCCCTGCAACCATCTTCACCCAGGCCGCCCGTG
Organism: Gammaproteobacteria bacterium; assembly: GCA_030148325.1. Taxonomy (GTDB): domain Bacteria; phylum Pseudomonadota; class Gammaproteobacteria; order UBA6429; family Thiohalophilaceae; genus JAADGZ01. The sequence goes on along the minus strand of JASBTR010000061.1, from coordinate 26,655 downwards.
CCGGCCTCACACTCTCTTGAAACCGGTGGCCGACTCGGCGCTGACGGCAGCGTGGTGGAGGCGTTGAGCAAGGATGATCTGGATCTACTGGTGCAGCAGGTACAGAGGCTTAAACCGGCTGCGGTGGCCATCAACCTGCTGTTTTCCTATCTGGATGATCGCTTTGAAAAAGCGATTGAGGCGGCGCTGCCAGAGAACCTGTTTATTTCCCGCTCCTCAGCTATTCTGCCGGAGTTTCGCGAATATGAACGGGGCATGACCACCTGGCTCAATGCCGCTGTCGGCCCATTGGTGGAAGGCTATCTCGGTCGCCTGGGCAAGGGCGCAAGCCACGCGCAGATTTCGGTGATGCAGAGTTCAGGCGGCACCATTGCCGCAGAGCAGGCGGGCAAACAGGCGGTGCACATGCTGCTGTCCGGTCCGGCAGGGGGACTGGCGGGGGCGCGTTTCATCGGTGAGGCAGCGGGTTGTCAAGGTCTGTTGACGTTTGACATGAGCGGCACATCGACCGATGTCGCGATGATAGATGGCGATCTGCAATTGACCATCGAGGGTCGGATTGCCGACTGGCCGGTCGCGGTGCCGATGGTGGATATGCACACTATCGGCGCCGGCGGCGGTTCGGTGGCGAGTCTGGATGCCGGAGGGCTGTTACAGGTGGGCCCTGAATCGGCCGGGGCGATGCCGGGGCCGGCCTGCTATGGACAGGGCGGGCAGCGGGCGACAGTCACTGATGCCAATCTGGTGCTGGGTCGCCTGCGTGCCGAGGCCTTTCTCGGCGGTGGCATGCGCCTGGATCGTCAGGCTGCGGTGGATGCCTGTGCGCGACTGGCTGAACCGCTGGGCATGGGCGTGGAACAGCTGGCGGCGGGGATCATTCGTCTGGCCGATGAGCACATGGCTCAGGCCCTGCGGGTGATGTCAGTGCAGCGTGGTATCGATCCTCGCGGCCTGACACTGGTGTCTTTCGGTGGTGCGGGTGGGTTACATGTCTGCGCCCTGGCCGAGGCGCTGGGCATGCAGCGGGCGCTGGTGCCGGTGCATGCCGGTGTGCTCTCGGCGCTGGGGATGCTGGTCGCACCGCGCGAACGGCGCCTGTCACAGACCCGCATCGGCCTGCTGGCTGAAATAGAGGAGCAGGAGCTACTGGCGGAATTCGAGCAATTAGTACAACAGGGACAGGCCGCCCTGATTGAAGAAGGCGTGCAGGCTGAATCTATTCAGGTTCAGCGCAGCCTCGATCTGCGTTACCGGGGCCAGTCCTACACCCTCAATATTCCCTGGCAGGATCTGACCGCTACAGCCCTGGCTTTTCATCAGCAGCATGCACGCCGCTATGGCCACCGGCTGGATCTGGCAGTCGAGCTGGTGAACATCCGCGTGGCGCTACAGAGTCCGGCGGTTGAGATGGCGCTTGATGCGCCAGCCGTGCAGCAGCCGGGTGAGGCGCAGGTGCAGGTCGAAATGGTGGGACTGGATTCGCCGGTACCCGTGTATGCCCGGCCGTCGCTCGCCGCCGGGCAGCGGCTGACGGGGCCGCTATTGATCACCGAAACGGTTTCGACCACCTATGTAGCGCCGGGCTGGGCGTGCGAGGTGGATGAGCTGGGCAACCTGATGCTAAGCAGGAAGACAGCTTGAGGTAAAAGGCGCATTTTTGGATAGGACTATAATTAACGCAGAGAACGCAAAGACGCAGAGGCGCGGAGATTAATATTTGGAAAAATCCGGGTTAATTTTGTTTACACTGAAGCCTGAGTTTGCTGAAGGGCTCGCTATTAGCCGGGGAATTAATTCAGAGGTTCCGTAAAAAACTCCGCGCCTCTGCGTCTTTGCGATGAATTATCATACTGCAGTAAATGGAAAAGCAGGCATATGTTTACACAGAGCAATAAAAAACCCGCCACAGGGGCGGGTTTTTCAGGGAATAAGCCGAGACGCCGGTTTATTTGATTTTGGCTTCCTTGTACATCACATGCTTGCGAACAACGGGATCGTATTTTTTGATCTCCATTTTTTCAGGCATGTTGCGCTTGTTCTTGGTGGTGGTGTAGTAGTGGCCGGTCTTGGCGCTTGAGACCAGTTTGATTTTATCTGATGCCATGATCCTTCTCCTTAAACCTTTTCGCCGCGACGACGCATTTCGGCGAGGACGGTTTCGATGCCCTTCTTGTCGATGATGCGCATGCCCTTGGAGCTCAGGCGCAGACGAACAAAGCGCTGCTCGGATTCAACCCAGAAACGATGGCTGTGCAGATTCGGCAGAAAACGGCGACGGGTTTTATTGTGCGCGTGGGAAACATTGTTTCCGCTCATTGGGCGCTTGCCGGTAACTTGACAAACTCGTGACATGACTCATTCTCCAGAAAATTTTATATTCGATCCGACATTCAGCGCCGGGTCCAGCGTCAAAGACCGCGCATTCTACGGAAATGGCGGGCAGGATACAAGTGTTATCCACCCCCAAAATCTGTATTTGAGCGGGGTTCACTCCGCTCAGATCCAGCCCCGCTCGGAAAAAGCCACCGATTCTCCATCGCCGATAACGATATGGTCCAGCACCCGCACGTCGATCAGCTCCAGCGCCGCCTGCAGGCGGCGGGTCAGCTGGCGATCCGCCTCGCTGGGTTCGGCCACGCCGGAGGGATGATTGTGGGCGAAAATAACCGCTGCTGCATTATGCTCCAGCGTCTGGCGCACTACCTCGCGCGGGTGGACTGACGCGCCGTTGATAGTGCCCCGAAACAGTTCCTCGAAATGGATCACCCGGTGGCGGTTGTCCAGAAACAGGCAGGCAAAGACCTCAAAAGCATGGTCGCGCAGGCGTGCGCTGAGGTAATCACAGGTCGCCGACGGATCGGTGAGCGCCTCATCCCGCACCAGGGTGGCGTGCAGGTGGCGTTTGCCCATTTCCAGCACCGCCTGAAGCTGGGCGTACTTGGCCGGCCCGAGACCGGGCTGACGGCAGAACTGATCCTGGCGAGCGGTGAGCAGGCCGCGCAGGCCACAAAATTCCTGCAACAAATCCCGCGCCATATCTACCGCAGTTTTGCCGGGAATGCCGGTGCGCAGGAAAATAGCCAGCAACTCGGCGTCGGAGAGCGCGGCCGCGCCCTGGTGGAGTAGTTTTTCGCGCGGCCGTTCCTGTATCGGCCAGTCGGTAATCGGCATGTGTATGACCTCCCTGTCATGAGCAAGCTCTGACAGGATAGCGCTTTTTCTTTCAGGAGCAAATTGTTTATTACCTGACCTTATCATTTGCAGGGCGGATTCTGCTAAACTGGCGTTTATGCAAGTCCTTACTAACAAGCGCGTCCTGCTGGGCGTGACCGGCAGCATCGCCGCCTACAAGGCGGCCGATCTGGTACGCCGTCTGCGCGAGGCCGGGGCGGAGGTGCGGGTGGTGATGACCCGTGGCGCAACCGAGTTTGTCACACCCATGACTTTTCAGGCGCTGTCGGGCAAGCCGGTGCATCTGCATTTGCTGGATACCGAGGCGGAAGCCGGCATGGGGCATATCGAACTGGCCCGCTGGGCGGATGTGATTCTGGTGGCGCCGGCCAGCGCGGATTTTCTCGCTCGCCTGACCCAGGGACGTGCAGACGACTTGCTTGCCGCCGTGTGTCTGGCGGGCGGCAGGACGCCGCTGGCGGTCGCACCCGCCATGAATGCGCAGATGTGGGCCAGTGCAGCGACACAGGAAAACGTGCGCCTGCTTGGCCAGCGTGGTGTACTGAGGCTGGGGCCCGATGAAGGTGAGCAGGCCTGCGGCGAAGTGGGCGCCGGGCGCCTGCTGTCAGCCGAAGCCATGATTTTGCAACTGGCGCAGCTGTTTGCCCCCGGTAGTCTCAGCGGCAGGACCGTCCTGGTCAGCGCCGGGCCGACCCGCGAAGCGATCGATCCGGTGCGTTATCTGAGTAACCACAGTTCCGGCAAAATGGGCTTCAGTATTGCGGCGGCGGCAGTGGAGGCCGGGGCGCGGGTGGTGCTGGTGGCCGGGCCGGTAGTGTTGCCAACACCAGATCGGGTAGAGCGCACTGATGTTATCAGCGCCATGGAAATGCATGATGTGATTCTGAATCAGGCCAAAGAGGCCGATATTTTTATTTCCACGGCGGCGGTGGCCGATTACCGGCCGGCGTTGGCGCTGGATGAGAAACTGAAAAAAGATGATAGCCGGCTGAAGCTGGACCTGTTGCCTAATCCCGATATTCTTGCAGCTGTTAAACAGCAGTTCCCGCGTCTGTTCTGTGTGGGTTTTGCGGCTGAAACACAACATCTGGCGGACTATGCGCAGCAGAAGCTGCACAAAAAAGGCATTGATATGGTGGCGGCTAACTGGGTCGGCCCGGCAGCGAAAGCCACCGGTGGCGCTTTTGGCAGTGATGAGAATGCGCTGCATCTATTCTGGTGTGGTGGCGAGCTTGAACTGGAACAGGCGTCAAAAGATAAACTGGCGCGCCAGCTTGTCAGCGTCATAGCGCAGCGTTACGTGTTGCATGAACGACCGGATAGCGATAGCGAAGGTAATAAGGTAATTAATATTAAGCGATAATTTTCCGGGGTTGGAGCCGGGTTTGACGCCGACCCCTGCTGATTCTATGGCTCATTTTTCTATTCGGGTTGCCGATATATTTTTCTGGGGATAAAACACATGAATCAAATTGAACTTAAAATTCTGGATGCGCGACTGGGCCAGGAGATTCCCATGCCTGAATATGCGACCGAAGGATCAGCCGGGCTGGATTTGCGCGCCTGCCTGGAAGCGCCGACGTGTATTGAGTCAGGTGATACTTTTCTGATTCCAACCGGCATGGCCATTCATATTGGCGATCCCGGACTGGCGGCGGTGATCCTGCCGCGTTCCGGGCTGGGACACAAACATGGGATCGTACTGGGTAACCTGGTGGGGCTGATCGACTCGGACTATCAGGGGCAGCTGTTTGTTTCCTGCTGGAATCGCGGTAGCACATCTTTTACCATTGAAGTGGGGGATCGTATTGCACAACTGGTTTTTGTTCCCGTAGTGCAGGCCGAGTTCGAGATTGTTGAAGACTTCAATACCAGCGCCCGTGCGGCAGGTGGTTTTGGTCACACCGGGCGGGGCTGAATAGCCGTACAACCGTTAATCATGAATGATCACGGGCTGGCCCTCTTTAATTTAATCTCTGAGGGTTTAATTCCCCGCTGCTTGCAGCCCAACCTACAGTTAATACCCTGCCCGCTTGTGGCGGGGTAGTTTATTTGACATGTTTATTAACGCAAAGACGCAGAGATTAATGCTTGTTCATACGTTAGGTGCTTAAGGATTTCATTCACCTGTAGGTTCGCCTTCAGGCGAACACCAGCGGTTAAATAACGTAGAGTGTGGCACATAATTGAGTATTTTGTACGGCTAAAGCCGTACCTACGTATGATGAGGAACTAAAAAACTCATGCTTAATAGTCATCTTCAATTTGTTTGATTAGGGAGTAAGTCTAAAGTGGCGAAAGCACGGAAACGTCGGACACGTAAGAGCAAAAAAAGCGGTGCACAGCGTGCGCTCAGTCTGAACATGGCCAGCTTGCTGGCATTTGTGTTTTTCAGTTTGATTATTCTGGCTGCGAGTTTTTTCAGTCAGTACCCCGGTCTTACGGAGTTGCGCCTGCAGCAGCGAGAGGTGGTCAATGCCATCGCTGAACGAACGGCGCACAAGCTGGCTTTCAAGGTGGCCTATTACGCTCAGGCGTTACGAGGCATCGCCACTGATCCGCAGGTGCGCCGTCTGATTCTCTCGGGTGATGATGCGGCCAGGCAGGCCAGGGCCGAACAGTTGAAAAAACAGTTTCCCGGTGCTTTGCGCATGCGTATGTTGCCGACCGGGGTCTTCAAGGTGGACAGGACGCAGGAGCCGCACCTGGGCTTTGCCTGTCTGGATATGCAGCGTCAGGCAGAAAAAACCCACCTCAGCCCGCCGGTGGAAATTCATATGTTCGGCACTCGTCAGCAGCATATCGATATTATGCAACCGGTGCTGTCGCTGACAGGCGATAAGGTGGTAGGTCATATTCAGCTGGCGCTGGATGTCACGCTGATCAGCAAGTGGTTGCAGGAAGATGGCATCAAGGGCTATCTGGAACTGACCCAGCCGGTGGAAGGCAAGCCGGCGCTGGTGATTGGGCAGGCTGGCGATGTGAGGGCAAAAACAAACGGCCAAACGGCGGAGTCCAGCGTGACGGGCACACGCTGGCGCATGATCGTGTGGACGCCGCTGGCAGTGCCCGCCCTGTTTAACATGAACCTGCTGGTCATCGTGCTGGTAGCGATGCTGCTCAGCGCCATGCTTATCTTCCTGTTAAAAAGCGCCCTGAGCCGGGCTATCCGGAACGACATCGAGAGCTTCATGCAGCTGGAAGCCAATTTCCTGCGCGGCATCAAGCGTCACGAATACAGTCTTAAAATGCCGGAATTCAAGACCGCTGCCGGGCGTTTCGACAATCTGAAGCAGGGTAAGTCGCTGGACAGGGAGCGGGATGATGATCCCGATGCCATCAGCATCAGTGACATCAGCATGTCCGGCAGCATGGACAGGGTATTCATGGATACCGGGGTTATGGAAGTTCAGGAACTGGAGGATGATGCTGAATTCAAGCAGAGTATGAGCCAGCAGATGCAGCAGCCGGCGAAGGCCGGGGTGTCGGACAGCAGCCTGCAAAGCACTGCTCAGCCTGAGCAGGAGAAGCCGGGGTTACCGCCGGTTTCCATTTTCAAGGCCTATGATATTCGTGGGGTGGTCGGCAAGACCCTGACTGCGCAGTATATGATGCTGATTGGACAGGCGCTGGGTAGTGAGGCGATTGGCCGTGGTCTGGGCAAGATTACCTTTGCCCGTGACGGGCGTCTATCTGGACCGGAACTGGGTGGGGCGCTGGTCAAAGGCTTGCAGGCGGCAGGCATGGATGTGCTGGATATTGGCATGGTGCCGACGCCGGTGCTGTATTACGCGGCAGCGGAATTGACAGAAGGCACCGGCGTGATGCTGACGGGCAGCCATAATCCGCCGGACTATAACGGCATAAAAATGGTATTGGGCGGGGAAACCCTGTCCGGGGATGCTATCCAGTCTTTACGGGAACGCATCCTTAATGAAGATTTCACCCGCGGCAGCGGGGAATACGCCACCCGGGTTATCAGCAACGAGTACATCCAGCGCATTACCTCGGACGTTAAACTCAGGCGCAAACTGAAAGTTGTTATCGACTGTGGCAACGGCGTCGCCGGTGCGATCGCGCCGAAGTTGTTCAATTCTTTGGGCTGCGAGGTGATTGAGCTCTATAGTGAAGTGGACGGGCATTTTCCCAACCATCATCCCGATCCCAGCAAGCCGGAGAACCTGAAGGATCTGATTGAAACCGTGCGTGCGCAGAATGCGGATCTGGGGCTGGCATTTGATGGTGATGGTGATCGCCTGGGTGTGGTCAGTTCCAATGGCAGCATTATCTGGCCGGATCGACTGATGATGCTGTTCGCCGCCGATGTATTGTCGCGCAATCATGGCGCACAGATCATTTACGATATTAAATGCAGCAGTAACCTGACTAAAGTCATCTGGGAAAAAGGCGGCGAACCGCTAATGTGGAAGACCGGCCATTCCCTGATCAAGGCCAAGATGCAGCAATCCGGCGCCTTGTTGGCCGGTGAGATGAGCGGGCATATTTTCTTCAAGGAACGCTGGTATGGCTTTGATGATGGTTTGTACGCCGCTGCGCGCCTGCTGGAGATCATTGCGGCTGATGATCGGCCTGCACATGAAATTTTTGCCGCCCTGCCCGATGCGGTGAACACCCCGGAACTGAATCTGGGCATGGCCGAGGGTGAGCACTTCAAGTTCATGGATGCGCTGCTTGATAAGGCCGATTTTGCCAATGCGAATGTCATCATGATTGACGGCATCAGGGTGGATTACGAAGATGGCTGGGGACTGGTGCGGGCCTCCAACACCACACCCTGTCTGGTGCTGCGTTTTGAAGCACAAAGCGAGGAGGCGTTGAAACGCATTCAGGATGAATTCAGAGCCGTGATGCTGGCGATCAATCCGTCGCTGAAATTGCCGTTTTGATGTTCAACCTGATTTATGTCCATCATGAAGCATGGATAATTAACGCAGAGGACGTGAAATGCCCGTAGTTTTGGGTGCAAAGGCGCAGAGACGCAAAGAAAAAGATGATTAAAATCAAAAATACAATCTCTGCGTCTCTGCGCCTTTGCGTTCTCTGCGTTTAATACAAACCTTTTATGGGGGGACACCAGTTACAGGTGAACTGGTATTTGGAACGCTTACTTTAGAAAAAGAATCACTGTTTATTATTATGCCTATTAAAAAATCTTCCGCTCATAATATTGCCTCGGTGCTGACCGAGGCGCTGCCCTATATCCAGCGTTTTCAGGGCAGGACCATTGTCATTAAATATGGCGGCAATGCCATGACCGATGAAACTCTCAAGCAGGGTTTTGCGCGCGACGTGGTGCTGATGAAACTGGTGGGTCTGAATCCGGTGGTGGTGCATGGCGGTGGTCCGCAGATTGGCAGTATGCTGGAGCGGGTGGGTAAGGAAAGCCGGTTTGTCGAGGGTATGCGGGTGACGGACTGTGAAACCATGGACATCGTCGAGATGGTGCTGGGCGGACTGGTGAACAAGGAAATCGTTAATCTGATCAACATGCAGGGCGGGCATGCGGTGGGCCTGACCGGCAAAGATGGCGAGCTGATTCATGCGCGCAAGCTGCAGTTCGAGCGCCAGGCGCCGGAGATGAATACGCCCGAGATCGTAGATATCGGTCATGTGGGTGAAGTGGCCAGTATTGATCCCGGGGTGATCAACATGCTGGTGCAGGGGGATTTTATTCCTGTGATTGCGCCTATCGGCGTGGGTGAAGACGGGCAGTCCTATAATATCAATGCGGATCTGGTGGCCGGCAAGCTGGCCATTACCCTGAATGCAGAGAAACTGATCCTGCTCACCAATACCGCCGGGGTGCTGGATACGCAGGGCAAGTTACTGACCGGCCTCAAAGCCCGCCAGGTGGAAAATCTAATTGAAGAAGGTGTTATTCATGGCGGCATGTTGCCGAAGATTCGCTGTGCGCTGGACGCGGTGCATGCGGGCGTCAAGACGGCGCAAATTATCGATGGCCGGGTTGAACATGCGGTGTTGCTGGAAGTATTAACGGATGAGGGCGTGGGCACCCTGATAAAGGGCTGATAAAAATATGACTCAGGAAAATAAACTGGAAAAACCCTCTCGCCGTCAGCAGATTCTGGAAGCCCTGGCGCAGGAGCTGGAAAAAAGTCCCGGCCAGCGTATTACCACAGCCGGGCTGGCGCGCGCCGTGGGTGTGTCAGAGGCGGCACTTTACCGGCATTTTCCCAGCAAGGCGCGCATGTTCGAAGGTCTGATCGATTTTATTGAGGACTCGGTCTTTGGCCTGGTCAATCGCATCCTGCAGGAAGAATCCCGGATGCAGGTGCGTTGTGAAAAAATCCTCTTGATCATCCTGGGCTTCTCGGCGCGTAATGCCGGTATTAGCCGCCTGCTGGCGGGTGACGCGCTGGTGGGGGAGACCGAACGCCTGCGTCAGCGCATGAACCAGTTCTATGAGCGTCTGGAAACCCAGCTGAAACAGGTATTGCGTGAGGGGGAGATGAATGGCGAGCTGAGCGCATCCGTCCCTGTTGGGCCAATGGCAAACCTGCTTATGGCGCAGGCCGAAGGTCAGATTCACCAGTTTGTGCGTAGTGGTTTCAGGCGTTCGCCGGTCGACCTGTGGGACAGTCAATGGCCATTGCTGCGCCAGCTACTGTTTGAAGCCTGAGCGCCGCAGCTATTTATATTTAACTCTACCCTGTTTCAATAACCGATAGCGTTCTACATCAGCATCATACTGTTTGCTTAAATCGATCAGGGCCTGCTGTTTTTTGGCAATAAATTCGTCGTTGTCCTTTATCTGGCGCATCAGATTTTCCATATCCGCCGTGAGTATTTTCGGTATGCTCTGACCGCTGCGCTCGTAATCCGCAGCGCGTTTCTGCAGCTTGGCCAGGTTCTTCTGCAGGCTGCGGGTATTACTGCCGGTGATGTCGATAATGCTTTTTATTGCGGCCATCTTGTTTTCATGGCCAATACGAAGGTCCCTTTCCGTGGTGTAGGTTTGCAACAGGATATTGTCCTTGCGTTTCTGTTCTGCAATCTGCTGCTGTTTTTTCTGCGCTATTTTTTCCTGGCGGGCAATTTCGGCCAGTTCTTCTTTTGTTTTTGCGGCAGGCAGAACTTTTATAACGATACCGCGCTCGTTGAGAACCTCGATGCGCTGCTGGGAAAATTCAGGTGGCACAACGGCGCCGCACTCGCGTATATTTCCATGTCCCCGCCAGCACTTGATGTCCCGTGCATTGAGGCTGGTGCTGCTCATAATAAAGCAGGTCAGAATAAAAATACGTATATGGGTAGGGCTTATTTTTTTGCTCATATTTCTACTAACGATAACAGTTTATCCAATAGCTCCAGAAAAACGATGCTGGAAAAAGCTATTGTGAAAAAACTGTGTTTTGATTAAGCGATGTTTGAATACCTGACTCTTTTTGTGGTCTCGCTGGTGGCTAATGCGTTTTCCGCCTTCGCCGGTGGTGGTGCAGGCCTGTTACAGTTGCCCGCACTGATCTTTCTGGGGCTGCCCTTTAGTGTAGCACTTGCGACCCATAAACTGGCAAGTGTTGCGCTGGGAGTTGGCGCATCGCTGCGTCATTTTCGTGAAGGAACGCTGGAAAAACAGTTTGTCCTGCTGCTTTTAAGCACAGGCATACCCGGTGTGGTGCTGGGTGCAGGCGTGATCCTGCAGGTGCCGGACAGGCCGGCGCAACTGGCGCTGGGTCTGTTAACCCTGGGGCTGGGAATCTATTCCTGGTGCAACAAGGGGCTGGGGCAGGATTATCAGCCCAGCAACCGTGATTTGCGCGGCAGTCTGACCGGCGGCGGCGTACTGTTTTGTATCGGCATCCTCAATGGTTCACTGACCTCCGGTACCGGCCTGTTTGTCACTCTCTGGCTGGTGCGCTGGTTCGGGCTGGACTACAAACGCGCCGTCGCCCACACGTTAATCCTGGTTGGGCTGTTCTGGAATGGCAGTGGTGCGTTAACGCTGGGCCTGCAGGGCGCCATCCGCTGGGACTGGGTACCGGTGTTATTGGTGGCCTCGGCCCTGGGGGGCTATCTGGGCGCGCATCTTTCGATAGTCAAAAGCAACCGTATGATCAAGCGGGCTTTCGAATGGGTGACCATGCTGGTGGGGCTGAAGCTGATCATTGGTTGATGTTAGAGGGTGGTAGGTTATCGCAGAGGACGCGGAGGCGCAGAGAACGCAGAGGTAATTATTTTTTACCAACTACACAGTTTGTGACAGCGGAAATTCTGCCTGTATTTGCGCAGCATTTGCCATAGAACCATTATTAAAAACTCTGCGTTCTCTGCACCGTGAGAATCTCGCTTCGCGAGCTTCCCATAGAATCCCTTCGGGCTTCATTACGGATTTCCCAATCTTGCTAAGCAAGATTCTGGTCACATTCGGTATTTCCTACATTTCACTCCGGTCACGCCTCCGCGTCCTCTGCGTTTATTTCCCTATAGTGCAGAAATGGCACATCAAACCCCGTACTGCTTACGGTAGGCGCGCACGGTTTCCAGCTTGTCCTGCATTTCCGGTTTATCTTCAAGATAGCTGATCAGGTGCTCAAGTTTGATAATGCTCAGCACCGGAATATCGTATTGCTGTTCCACTTCCTGAATCGCGGAGAGTTTGCCGGTTCCTTTTTCCTGCCGATCCAGGGCGATGATCACGCCTGCCGGGCGGGCGTTGGCCCGCTCGATGATCTGCATGGCTTCACGGATGGCGGTGCCGGCGGTGATTACATCATCGATGATCAGCACCTTGCCGGCCAGCGGTGCGCCGACGATGTTGCCGCCCTCGCCGTGATCCTTGGCCTCCTTGCGGTTGAAGCAGTAGGCCACATCCTGCTGGTGGTGCTCGGCCAGGGCGACCGTGGTCACCGCCGCCAGCGGGATGCCTTTATAGGCCGGGCCGAACATCACATCATAGTCAAGCCCGCTATCGACAAGGGCCTCGGCGTAAAACTGTCCCAGCCGGGCCAGTGAACGGCCGGAGTTAAACAGCCCGGCGTTGAAAAAATAGGGGCTGGTGCGCCCGGATTTCAGATGGAACTCGCCGAAGCGCAGGACGTTCAGTGAGAGGGCGAATTCGATAAAGTCTTTCTGGTATTGGCGCATGATGATCAGGGATTTGAGTGACAGGGAAGACAGAGTAGTTTTTCAGCGGGTATGATACACCTTTTTCAAATCCCCGGAAAATTGTCATGCGTGTAATTACGGCAAATGTAAATGGTATTCGCGCCGCCGCGAAAAAAGGTTTCTTCGACTGGTTGAAAGATCAGGATGCCGATGTGGTTTGCCTTCAGGAAACCAAGGCGCAGGAACATCAGCTTGATGACAGCCTGTTCTATCCTGGAGGCTACCACTGTTATTATTTTGATGCCGAGAAAAAAGGCTACAGTGGCGTGGCGATTTACTCACGCAAGGAGCCGGATGCGATCACCACCGGGCTGGGCTGGGATCATGTTGATACGGAAGGCCGCTATATCCAGATCGACCTGGGTAAGCTGAGCATTGCTTCCCTGTATCTGCCCTCGGGTTCTTCCAGTGAGGAACGTCAGGCGAATAAATTAAAGTTCATGGGTGATTTTCTTGAAGATCTCAAAGCCATGCGGCGCAAGCGGCGCGAATTTATTATCTGTGGCGATTTCAATATCGTACACAAGGAGATCGATATCAAGAACTGGAAAAGTAACCAGAAGAATTCGGGTTGCACTCCGGAAGAACGCGCCTGGCTGGACAAACTGTTTAAGGAGGTGGGCTTCGTGGATGCCTTTCGTCAGGTAAACCAGGAGCCGGATCAATATACCTGGTGGTCAAATCGCGGCAACGCCCGCGCCAATAATGTCGGTTGGCGTATTGACTACCAGATCATCACGCCGGGTTTGAAAGACAAGGTTCGGGCCGCATCCATTTACAAGGATAAATGGTTCTCCGATCATGCACCGTTGATTGTCGATTATGATTTGTAGTTTTACTACTGCTTTATGTTAGGCGTGCGCTAATTAATCCCTAAATAGGCTAAATAAGAGAGCACATATCACATATATAGATCAACAGAACACCGGCAAGGCCTTATAGTGTTTTTTCTGACGAAAACAAAATAAAGAAGAGGTCTTGCCGGTGAAGCTCAAATTATACTATACCAAAAGAAAAAACTGGAAAAATTGGCTAAAGGAGAAACAAATTCAGCTCAGGAAAAGCGATATCGGATCATATTGACCCGGCATCGAGGCTTAAGCTATGCCACAATATATCAAATATTCATACGTAGGTACTTAAGGAATTCATTCACCTGCAGGTTCGCCTTCAGGCGAACAGCAGCGGTTAAATAACGTAGAGTGTGGCGCATAATTGAGTATTTTGTACGGCTAAAGCCGTACCTGCAATTGTTCATACGCTTAAGTACCTACGTATGATCAAATATTAGGTACGGCCCCATCGACGATTGGCCGTGTACTACGGCGATTTAGCGAAGAAGGGATAGACGGACTGCGTGATCGTCGAGAGGAGAAACAGGCAACAAAAGTGACCGAGGACTACCTTGAGCGACTTGAGGTGCTTATTTATCAGAGTCCTCAGGAACAGGGTTGGCAACGCAGTACCTGGACAAGAGAGTTGCTGGCGCAGCAACTGGAATACGAAACAGGTATCCGGTGTCATGAAAGCCATATTGGCCGGTTACTGCATATGTTGAACATTCGATGGGGGCGAGCGAGACCAACCTGCAAAGCCAGTGACAACCCACATGGAAAAGCCATAAAAACAGGTAAAATTAAGGCATTACAGGCTAATTTAGGTGATGATGAAATGATGATTTATCAAGATGAAGTTGATATACATCTGAACCCGAAAATCGGCCCTTGCTGGATGCAGCGCGGTACCCAATTCAATATTGCCACGCCGGGGCAAAATAAAAAACGCTATTTGTTTGGTGGACTCAATCCTGTGACAGGTCATATTATTTGGACGGAATCAGATAGAAAAAATTCAGATGGGTTTATTATCTGGTTAAAGGAACTGGCAAGGCGCTATCGACGCTATGCAACTATCCATGTCGTTCCCTTTTTCTTTTTTTCTAGGCTGGTCCAGGATTAGAGTGGCTGTGCAGATGCGCATCCGTGGGGCAGCACTTTTCATAGGGGACAACGCTGGGGCGCTGTTCGTACCAGTGGCGGCTGGCATTGACCACCCGTACCGCGAGCAGCATGACCGGTACTTCGATCAGTACCCCGACTACGGTGGCCAGCGCAGCGCCTGATTCAAATCCGAACAGGGCGATGGCAGTGGCGACCGCCAGTTCGAAGAAATTGCTGGCGCCGATTAAAGCCGAGGGTCCGGCAATGCAATGGGGGGTGCGCGCTGCGCGGTTGAGCAGGTAGGCCAGGCCTGAATTGAAGAGTACCTGTAGCAGAATGGGAATAGCCAGCAGCAGGATGATCAGCGGTTGCTGGATGATCTGTTGGCCCTGAAAACCGAACAGCAGGATCAGGGTGCAGAGCAGGGCTACCAGCGATACGCTGCCCAGTTGTTTGATTTGCCGCGCCAGGCGGGCATAACCCTGTTTATGACGGAGTGTCTGCCGACGCCAGAGGCTGGCGGCTATCAGTGGAATGACGATATAGATCAGCACCGACAGCAGCAGGGTGTCCCAGGGTACGGTGATGGCGGACAGGCCCAGCAGCAGGCCGACTATCGGGGCAAAGGCGACGACCATGATGACGTCGTTGAGCGCGACCTGGGAGAGGGTGAAATGGGGCTCGCCGCGCATCAGGTGGCTCCAGACGAAGACCATGGCGGTACAGGGCGCAGCCGCCAGAATAATCAGTCCGGCAATATAGGAATCGATTTGCGCAGCGGGCAGCCAGGGACGGAACAGCATACCGATGAACAGCCAGCCCAGCAGGGCCATGGAGAAAGGTTTAACGCCCCAGTTTACAAACAGGGTAATGCCTACGCCGCGCCAGTGTTGTCTTACACCTTTAAGCGCGCGTAGATCAATTTTCAGCAACATGGGAATGATCATCAGCCAGACCAGCAGCGCAACCGGCAGGTTGATGCGGGCAAGTTCGATTGTTCCCAGAGTATGAAAAAAGGCGGGAAACAGTTGCCCCAGGCTGATACCGGCGAGAATGCACAGCAGTACCCAGAGAGTCAGATAACGTTCAAATATATTCATGCCGCTGATTCCTTTAACAGCCGTTCGATCAATGCCTGGGTGCGCTGTTTAATATCATCCCGGCTGCGACGAAAGACCTGCATAATGTCGTCTTCGGTACCCTCGGCTTTGGCGGGATCAGGCAGTGGCCAGTGTTCCTTACGCACGCCTGGCGGCAGAATCGGACAGCGTTCGTCGGCATGGCCGCAGACGGTGACGACATAGTCCATCTGCCCCAGCATATCCTCGCTGAGCCGGGTTGATTCCTGCCTGGATATATCGACGCCTGCCTCCTGCATGACGGATACGGCGCGCGGGTTCAGGCCGTGGGCTTCAATCCCGGCTGAATAGACGTTTATTGTTTCCCCCGCCAGCGCATGCGCCCAGCCTTCGGCCATTTGCGAACGGCAGGCATTGCCGGTGCATAGAAACAGCAGTTTCATGTGTTCTCCTTCGTATTTATCCTGAGACAGTCGTAGCGCAGACACTGCCGGGGCGGCCTGTCATGCTTTTGAGTTTGTTGCGATCTTGTGCATAAAGGCTGGTTTGAGCCAGTCCCTCCGCAGTTGCCGTCAGTACGTTGTGCGCCCATGCGGGCAGATTTTCATGCAGACAGTAGTGAATCCACTGGCCGTCACGACGATCTTTCAGGACACCGGCCTGGCGCAGGTTGGCGAGATGGCGAGAAATTTTCGGCTGAGAGAGGTCCAGTGCATGGGTCAGCTCGCAGACGCAGAGTTCGTCTTCAGCAAGTATCAGCATCAGGCAGCGCAGCCGGGTTTCATCGGCCAGTTGTTTGTAGAATTCGATTTCAGTCATAGTTGAATTATATGGATATCCATATATATGGTCAAGCATATATGCGCTGGCGTGGCTAGTCAGGGATAATTAGCACGACTGTGCTGAGGGAAGGGCGGGTGTGTAAACGCGGAGCTGAGTTCTGCGTCAAGAGAGAGTGATCACTTGCGCCAGAACGCGGGGGTCAGCAACACCAGCAGGGTGAAGATTTCCAGTCGTCCCAGCAGCATGGCGAAGCACAGCACCCACTTGGCCGCAGCTTCCAGCGAAGCGTAGTTGAGTGCTACTTCACCCAGACCCGGGCCGAGGTTGTTCATGGTTGCGGCGACGGCGGAGAAAGCGGTCACCTGATCCAGCCCTGTCATCATCATGATCAGCATAATAATAACGAAGGCGGCGACATAGGCGGAAAAGAAGCCCCAGACGGATTCCACCACCCGTGGCGGCATGGCCTTGCCGCCAATCTTGATGGGTATAATTGCATTGGGATGAATGACGCGCATGATTTCGCGCATGCCCTGGCGCAGCAGCAGCAGGAAGCGGATAACTTTCATGCCGCCGCCGGTAGAACCGGCACTGGCGCCGATGAAACTGGTGAACAGCAGCATGACCGGCAGGAAGCCTGGCCACAGATGATACTGGTGGGTGGTGAAACCGGTGGTAGTGCCGATCGAGACCACCTGAAAGATACTGTGAATCAGGGTTTCCTGGTGTGTGGCGAACAGGTTCTGATAATAAAGATAGCCGGTAGTGACAGCGCAGGCGACCAGAATGATGGCGAGATAGGTTTTGAATTCGGAGTCGAACAGATAATTGCGCAGGTTGCGAGTCCGCCACGCGGTAAAGTGAAGGGCGAAGTTGATCCCGGAAATGAACATAAAAATAATCGCCACGACTTCAACCATGGGTTTGTCGATGTAATGACCCATGCTGGCATCGTGGGTGGAAAAGCCGCCGATAGCCACGGTTGAAAAACTGTGCGCCAGCGCATCGAATACCTCCATGCCCGCCATCCAGTAGCCGATACCGCAGGCCACAGTCAGGGTCAGGTAAATGTACCAGAGCGCCTTGGCGGTTTCGGTAATGCGTGGCGTGAGCTTACTGTCCTTGATGGGGCCGGGAGTTTCGGCGCGATACAGCTGCATGCCGCCGATACCGAGCATAGGCATGATGGCTACGGCCAGTACGATGATACCCATGCCACCCAGCCACTGTAGCTGCTGGCGATAATAGAGAATGCTTTTGGGCAGGTGGTCGATGCCTTCCAGCACCGTAGCACCGGTGGTGGTCAGGCCGGAAAGGGATTCAAAAACCGCATCGGTAATGGTCAGGTGCGGATGTTCCGCGAGGATGAAGGGAATTGCACCGAACAGGCCCAGCACTGTCCAGAACATGACCACCACCAGGAAACCATCCCGTAAACGTAGTTCCCGGCGCTGGTTTTTTACCGGAAACCAGAGCACGATGCCAGTGATCAGGGTCACGGCAAAGGCGTAAAAGAAAGACTCAAAGTTGCTATCCAGATAAATGACCGATACCAGCATAGGCGGCAGCATGGTCGAGCTGAAGATTACGAGCAGAAGACCGACAATGCGCTGGATGACGAGGAATTGCATGGACTAAATTAAGGGACGAGTGACGAGGGACGAGTGACGAGGAAACCCCTTCCATGAGTAATGGCAGTCAAAAATTTTAGTTGTTGTGATATGTTTCTTTTCATTTTCATAATTTTCTCGTCCCTCGTCCCTCGTCCCTTTATATAAACGTAATCCCAACCTGGAACAGCTTCTCTACCTCGGAGATACGGTTTTTATCGATAAGGAAAAGAATGACATGATCTTCCGGTTCGATGACGATGTCGTGGTGGGCGATGATTACCTGGTTGCCACGTACAATAGCGGCAACGGTTGTGCCCTGTGGCAGTTTGAGTTCACCGATGCTGAGGCCGACGACGCGGGATGATTCCTTGCTGCCATGGGCGATGGCTTCGATGGCCTCGGCGGCGCCGCGGCGCAGGGAGTGAACCTTGACCACGTCACCGCGACGCACATGGGTGAGCAGGCTGCCGATAGTGGACTGCTGGGGTGAAATGGCGATGTCGATGTCACCGCTTTGCACCAGATCGACATAGGCGGCGCGGTTGATCAGGGTCATCACCTTGCGCGCGCCCAGTCGCTTGGCCAGCATGGAAGAGAGGATATTGGCTTCGTCGTCGTTGGTCAGTGCGCAGAAGACATCGATGCTTTCGATATTTTCTTCCTGCAGCAGTTCCTCATCGGCGGCATCGCCCAATAACACCATGGTGTTATTCAGTTCGTTTGAAATTTCATTGGCGCGGGCAACATTGTGGTCGATGAGTTTGACCTGATAGTCGTTTTCCAGCGCTTTGGCGACCCGCTTGCCGATGTTGCCGCCGCCGACGATCATGATCCGGCGGTAAGGGGTGTCCAGTCGTCGCAATTCACTCATTACCGTGCTGATGTGTTCAGTGGCAGCGATAAAGAAAACTTCGTCATCCGCTTCAATCAGCGTGTGGCCTTCGGGAATGATGGCGCGATCCTGACGATAGATGGCGGCCACGCGGGTATCGACGCCCTTGGGCATATGGGCGCCGATTTCACGCAGTTCGTGGCCGACCATGGGACCGCCGTAATAGGCGCGCACGCCGACCAGCTGGACCTGACCATTGGCGAAATCCAGTACCTGCAGGGTGCCGGGATGCTGGATCAGGCGCTGAATGTAGTCGGTGATAATCTGCTCAGGGCTGATCAGCACATCGATGGGCAGCGCTTCCTGACTGAACAGGCGCTTGTGTTTCAGATATTCGACCGAGCGTACGCGCGCGATCTTGGTGGGCGTGTGAAAAATGGTATAGGCCACCTGGCAGGCGAGCATATTAGTTTCATCGCTGTCGGTGACGGCGATGAGCATGTCGGCGTCATCGGCGCCGGCGCGGCTGAGGATATCCGGATGCGAGGCATGACCGTAAATCGTGCGCAGATCCAGTCTGTCCTGTAACGCCAGCAGGGCGGCTTCATTCTTGTCGACAAGGGTAATGTCGTTGGCTTCGTTGGTCAGGTTTTCTGCCAGGGAACTGCCTACCTGTCCGGCGCCGAGGATAATTATTTTCATAGTCTTAAGTTTGTTATTTATTATCTTTCGGATCAATCCCCAGTGCACGCAGTTTGCGATATAGGTGGGTGCGTTCCAGTCCGGCTATTTGCGCTACCTTGCTGACGTTGCCATTATTCAGAGCAAGTTGATGGCGCAGATAACGACGTTCAAATTCTTCCCGTGCCTCACGCAGGGGGCGATTGAATTCATCGGCCTGGGTATCTGAATGGCTCGCATCACTGACAGGTGTTGCCGGTAGTGGATTACCCAGCGCTGTCTCGACATCTTCCAGGGTTATCTCTTCACCCTTGCTGATGATCAGCAGGCGCTGGACCAGATTCATGAGTTCGCGGATATTGCCCGGCCAGGGGTAGTTGCGCAGACGGTTCTGTGCGGCCAGGCTGAAATGTCGGTAGGGCAGATTTTCCTGATCGATAAAATAATGGCTGAAGTAAGCCAGCAGTTCGGGAATATCTTCGCGATGTTCACGCAGGGGCGGAATGTGTATCGGCACCACGTTGAGCTGATAATAGAGATCCTTGCGAAAATGATTGCTGGCAACCTGCTGCGGTAGATCATGACTGCTGGCGGCAATGATGCGGGCATGCATCTGTACCGGTTCTTCGCCGCCGATGCGTAGAAAGGTTTTGGCGGAGAGGGCTGAATGCAGCCGGCGCTGGGTGTCAGGATCCATTTCGGCAATGTCGTATAATAGCAGGCTGCCGCCGTTGGCCTGTTCCAGCAGGCCATAATGGACCTTTTCACCTTCTTCATAACCGAACAGTTCGCGGGCGGAATGTTTTTCTGAGAGGGCGCCGAGGTTGACTTCAATCAGCCGCCGCGAGCTGCGTTTACTCATGGCGTGCAGATAACGGGCGGCAACATTCATGCCGCAACCGGGTTCGCCATCAAGCAATACCCAGCTGTCATGTTCCGCAACCTGCTGTAACTGCTCGCGCAGTTTCTGCATCCGTGGACTCTTGCCAATGGGTTCCTTGATCCTTGTACTATGGCTGAGCAGGCCGCGATTTTCCTGCTGCAGCTTGTCGGTTTCCAGCGCATGTTCAATCGTCAGCAGCAGCTTGGCCAGTGACAGGGGTTTCTCGATGAAGTCATAGGCGCCCAGGCGAGTGGCTTCGACGGCGGTTTCTACCGTGCCGTGGCCGGACATCATCAGTACCGGCATGGGTAACTGGCCGTCCTCGGCCCACTCTTTCAGCAGACTGATGCCATCCAGATCAGGCATCCAGATATCCAGCAGCACCAGATCGGGGCGCCGCTGGCGGTGGGCGGTGCGTGCGGCTTCACCGTTTTCGGCAACGCTGACTTCATAGCCTTCATCTTCGAGAATTTCCTGCACCAGATGACGGATATCCGGCTCGTCATCGACCACCAGAATATAGGGCGCACTGTGTGTCCTCGGCTCAGTCATGTCAGTTTCAAGCGGTTGCATGGTTATAGCTGTCATCGTTTTCAGGTGGCTCCGGGCTGGAGGAGGCGGTGGCGCCATGCGCCACCGGTAATCGTATCACTATGCTGGCGCCGGCACCCTTGTTGTTTTCCGCCCACAGCACACCGCCATGTTCCTCGACGATTTTCTTGACGATGGCCAGACCCAGGCCGCTGCCCTTGGGTTTGCTGGTGACATAGGGCTCGAACAGGTGATCAAACATATCTTCGGGAATGCCGGGGCCGGTATCGCTCAGGCGCAGTTCGACGAACTGACAGGCCTGTTCCTCGCCGCAGCGGGTGCGGATTTTGATTTTGCTGCCAGTTGCATGATGCATGGCTTCCTGGGCATTTTTCACCAGGTTATGCAGTAACTGGCGCAGGCGGCCGGCATCGGCTTCTACCGGTGGGATGGCTGGATCCAGTTCGAGATCGAACTGCAGCCGGGAACCGGCGCCGCGGTATAGATCCAGCACTTCCTCGATCAGGCGGTTGAGATTCAGGGCTTCCAGTTCCAGCACCGGCATGCGGGCATACTCACTGAAGGCTTTGACCAGTTCTTTCATGGTTTCCACCTGCTGGACGATGGTGTGGGTGGCCCGATCCAGCACATCGGCATCTTTTTTGGGCATAGTGTGCAGATATTTATGGCGCAGGCGCTCGGCGGAAAGCTGGATGGGGGTCAGCGGATTTTTGATCTCATGTGCCAGGCGCCGGGCGACTTCGCCCCAGGCGGCGTTGCGCTGGGCCTGCAGCAGGGTGGTGATGTCATCGAAGACAACGACCAGCCCTTCCGGGCTGTCGTCGCTGCCGGGAAGAATAGATCCGCGGCACATCAGCACCTTGTGCCCGGCCGGCCCCAGCAGGCTGATTTCCGCCTGCCAGCCGGGCTCGTTATCCGTCTGTCGGCTGCTGACGGTTTCGACAAAAATCTGCAGGCCCGGGTTTTTTTTCGCCAGGGCGTTTAACGGCTGTTGCAGGAAGGCGTCGATATTCAGGCCGAGGATCTGACTGGCGGTCCGGTTGCAGGTGCGCAGATTGAGTTCAGTGTCCAGGGTCAGTACGCCGGAGGACAGGTTGGCGAGCACGGTTTCGAGATAGGTGTGCTGGGCCTGTAACTGCCGTTGGCTGTCGCTGGCCTCTTCCCGCGCCTGGGCGATTTTCCAGGTCATGTCGTTGAAGGAGGTCACCAGAAAGCCCAGCTCGTCATTGCCGGGCAGGGGCAGGCGTTTGTCGTAGTTGCCGGCGGCCACGGCGCGGGTGCCTTCTACCAGATCATAAATAGGGGCGGTCATGCGCCGTGCCGCATAGAAGGCGGCCCAGATAGCGGTGAGAATGCTCAGCAACAGCACCAGCGACAGGGTGAGGATAAAGTTGTATTTCAGCGGTGTGCGCAGATAGGTGATCTCCCGGTACTGACCGAAGGCGGATTGCACGCTGTTGGCCAGTTCGTTCATGTGTTCGTCAACCGGGAACAGCGCCTGCAGGATGCGGCCCTCGCCGACGATGCCGGTGCCGGGCACGGCAACGGCAGTGCGGATATGCAGGCCGGCATCCTTGACCGGAATCAGGCCAACCTTATAAGCACGCTGGTGGAGCAGGTGCAGGGTGGTGTCATCCAGATGCACCGGCACCAGGCGTGCGGTTTCGGTGCTGTTGGACGCGATGATCTGACCATTCTTGGCAAACAGGGTTAGTTCCCGCGCATCCAGCTCCATACGCAGATCGTTGAGTTTCAGCGCCACCAGATTGTTGTCCGTTGCTTCCAGTTGCTGGGCCACCTGGCGAGTGCGTTGCAGCAGTTCGCGCATACGCTCATCGAGCGCGGCCTGACCCAGTTTCAGCGCGTCATTGAGGGCATTCTCTACCCGCACATCGAACCAGCTGTCGATGCCGCGTTTAATGAAGTCCTGAGAAAAATAGAAAACGATGGTGACCGGGGTAACTGAAAGGATTACGAACATGATTACCAGTTTGGCAGTCAGGCGCGAGCCGGTGGTCTGTTGCCGGTACTGTTGTACCAGCAGCCACAGGCTTTTGCCGATCAGCACCAGGAACAGGAAAATAGCAAGAATGTTAATTGCCAGCAGCAGGGAATAAAGCTGGCCGAAGGTGGCCGAGCTGTGGGTCGCGCCGCTCATCATATAGAGTGAGTTGAGCAGCAGCAGGAACACCAGAATAATCGGTGTGCTGCCGGAGAAAAAGCGTTTGATCAGGGCGTTAATGGCCATGTGTACCAGTCGCTTTGCAGTCGCCAGTCAGAAGAAATATAGGCCAGTGGGCGCATTGGCGCCGGCAGGGATTCAATGTCGAGTTCGCTGCGCAGGCGCAGGATATAACGGCTGTCGGGTTTCAGCAGCTTGGCGTCGATCAGGGGCAGGTTATCGATATAGCCCAGTGCATGCAGGGCATCGCTGAGACTGGAATAGTCGGTCTGGACGCCGCTGTTGAGGTTGTGGATGATGAATTTTTCCGACAGGGCGTGATAGATCAGCAGGTAGCCCTGTTCCAGTTCGGCGATGGTTTTGTTCCAGTACCAGCGTTCTTCCTGGACCTCGATATTCAGGATAATAATCAGGGGCACGCCGTTTTTCAGCGCCACCAGCGCCTCATCCGAGAAGCCGTATTCGATATGGGTGCTGAAGGAATAGACATTGTTACGCAGACGGGTTTCCAGCGATTTAATAACGAAGGCTTCAGCCGCCTGGGCGGGCGGCGGGGCCAGCAGGGCCAGCAGGCATAGCGCCGCGGCCAGCGTGTATACACGCAGGTCAGGGGTTGCCGGTAATAATTTATGCCTTGCGCAAACAGGCATAAAAGAAGCCATCCATATTCTCCTCGCCGGGCAGGATTTGTCGGCCGGCCGTGGTTGCGGTTCCCCAGTCTGTATCCAGGGGCTCCAGCCGGGCGTCGTTGCAGGCGCCCAGAAACTCTTCAATCTGCCGGTTATTTTCCTCTGCCAGCACCGAGCAGGTTACATATAAAAGCATACCGCCAGCGGCCAGCAACGGCCAGAGGGCCTGGAGTATCTGTTGCTGAGTGCGAACCAGTGTTTCCAGATCTTCATCGCGGCGCAGGTATTTAATGTCAGGGTGACGACGAATCACGCCGCTGGCGCTGCAGGGCGCATCCAGTAAAATCCTATCATAGGGCTTGCCGTCCCACCATGCATCTGGCTGGCTGGCGTCGCCGGCAATTAACTTCGCCTTAAGGCTGAGGCGTTGCAGGGTGTCACGTACATACTCGAGTCGCGCCGGAACCTGTTCCAGCGCATTCAGCCGGGTCAGTTGCGGCTGAGTTTCCAGAATATGTGCCGTTTTACCGCCGGGGGCGGCGCAGGCATCGAGGATGCGCTCGCCCGGGGCCGCCTGTAACAGTTGCGCGGCGAGTTGCGCGGCTTCATCCTGCACCGAGACCAGGCCTTTTTTAAAGCCGGGCAGCTGCTCCACCGCCACCGCTTCATTCAGGCGCAGCCCCGCTTTTGAATGACGGCAGAACTCGGCCGGGATGCCCGCGGTTTTAAGTCGCTGCAGGTAATCTTCACGGCTGATTTTTTGCGGGTTGACTCGCAGGGTCATGGGCGCGGGCTGGTTATTGGCCGTGGCGATCGCCTGCCAGCTATCCGGCCAGTTTGCCCGTAGCCTGTCCAGTAGCCAGCGTGGGTGTTCGTAACGGCTGATGTCCTCTTTTTCGATCGATGCCAGCAGCGCATCGGTCTGACGCAGGTAGTTGCGCAGCACCCCGTTGACCATGGCCCGCGCCCAGTTCTTTTTCAGCGCCGGGGTGAGCTTTACGGTTTCAGAGACGGCGGCATGATTCGGCACCCGCATGTGAATAATCTGGTAGAGGCCGAGCAGGATCAGGTAGCGGAGGTCGGAATCTTTGGCTTTAAGCGGCTTTTTCAGCAGTTGCAGCAAGATGGCGTCAAGGCTAAAGCCGTGGCGCAGTACGCCGTAGCTCAGCGCCTGGGTAAGCGCGCGGCCCTTTTGATCCGGTATGCGTGAATGCACGGTTTCCAGCGCATCGGGCAGGTTGCGGCCCTGGTCGAGGACCTGTTGCAGAACATAGACGGCGGCGAGACGGGGATTCATTGTTCAGGGCGCCGTAATAAATTTCCCCGCCACAGGTGGATGGGGTATTCGTTATGTAGATTCGCCTTCAGGCGAACAGGTGCAGATGAAGCCGCACCTGCAATAGAACTTTGCAATAAGCCGGGGGGGATTACTGCCGAAGAGATTAAAAGAAAAGTAGGCATTCTATTGCCCCAGCCGGGCGCCGACGGGCAGCAGATCGGCATAACCATTGAGAAAGGCGGGTGCATCCATGGCTTTTTTGCCGGCGGGCTGGAGCCGTGTCAGGCGCAGCAGGCCGTGGCCGCAGGCAATATCGATACCGGCCTTGCTGCTGGCGACGACTGTGCCCGGTTCGGCGTTGTTGTGGCTGTTTTCGATGGGTTCTGCTGCCCAGATGCGCAATACCTGGTCGTTGATTCGTGTTTGGGTCACCGGCCAGGGATTGAAGGCGCGCACGCGTCGTGCCAGCGCCTGCGCATCGTCCTGCCAGTCGAGCAGGGCTTCCTGTTTGTTGAGCTTGGTGGCATAGGTGCTGAGACGGTCATCCTGTGGCTGAGGCTGAAGTTCGCCCCGCTCCAGTTTCTCCAGCGCCGCCAGCAGCGCCTCGCCGCCCAGTTTGGCCAGCTTGTCATGCAGGCTGCCGCCGGTGTCTGTTTCTTCGATAGGGCAGCTTAGTTTAAGCAGCATATCGCCGGTATCCAGTCCCTCGTTCATCTGCATGATGGTGATGCCGGTTTCTTTGTCACCTGCCAGAATCGCGCGCTGGATGGGAGCTGCGCCGCGCCAGCGGGGCAGCAGGGAGGCGTGGATGTTGATGCAGCCCAGACGCGGCGCCTCCAGCACAGCCGGGGGCAGCAGCAGGCCGTAGGCGGCAACGATCATCAGATCGGCTTCGAGGTTCTGCAGGCTGTCAATGTCGGCGCCGTGTTTAAAATTTTCCGGTTGATAGAACGGGATCTGGTGCGCCTGCGCTAGCGTTTTTACCGGACTGGCCTGCAATTTACGCCCGCGTCCGGCGGGGCGATCCGGTTGGGTATAGACAGCAATGATTTCGTAGTCGGTATCGCCACGGGCATCGAGCAGGGCCTGCAGCGAGGTGGCGGCAAACTCGGGGGTACCGGCAAAGATGAGGCGGCGTACTGAGGTCATAGGCTGTGGCGGTTCCTGAAATGAATGAGTTAGGCGTGAAATCTCAGGCAGATTAAAGATTTGCTTTGTGCTGGCGATAGTATGGCTATTCTGCTCGCAAAACTAGAGCAGCAGCACTTACATGGCCTGTTTTTCCTGTTTCTGCAGCTTTTTGCGAATCCGCTGGCGCTTCAGGCTGGAAAGATAGTCAACGAACAACTTGCCCTGGAGGTGATCCATTTCGTGCTGGATGCAGACGGCGAGCAGGTCCTCGGCTTCCATCTCAAAGGTCTGCCCGTGTCGGTCGCAGGCCCGGATGCGGATATGCTGAGCCCGTTCCACGGTTTCATAAATGCCGGGCACAGACAGACAGCCCTCATCAAATTTCTGGCAGCCGTCTTTTTCCAGAATTTCCGGGTTGATTAGCACCAGCGGCTGGTTTTTGTTCTCGGAGATGTCGATAACCAGCAGTTGTTTGTGAGCATTCACCTGGGTTGCCGCCAGGCCGATACCCGGGGCGGCATACATGGTTTCCAGCATGTCGTCGATCAGACGCTGGAGTTTGTCGTCAAAATGCTCGACTGGCGTGGCGACCGTGCGCAGACGCTCGTCGGGATAGCGCAAAATTGTGAGCATGGACATGGAATTAATACGATATTGATTTATTTAAGTAACAAGTGTAGAAAAAGCTGCTAACATTATGATACTACTGGATAACAGGAACTGATAGTACGC
>JASBTR010000025.1 GCA_030148325.1 Gammaproteobacteria bacterium | reverse complement strand
CGGTTTCGCTCAGGAGAGCCTTGTCGAACCATGAGCGTGGAAATACTGTGAATAGAGTGTTTAATCTGCTTGTCCTTCGACAGGCTCAGGATGAACGGTAATTGCTTAAAGTGGACTGGTATTTGGAACAGCTATTTAGATTCGCTGCATATTGCTCTTTGGTGACTCGATCAATGCCGCTGGCACGACTGTCCTTTAGCTGCCAGAAGCATTCCCACAGGAGTTCTCGATTCATCAGATGAAACAAACTGGTGAACCGACACTTCGAATCTCTGCAGGCCTTGCTGGTTATGCGTTGCAGTTTCGTTTCTACACTTTCTTCATTACTGGGCATGATGTGTATGTCTCCGCAACGCGGTTACTATTGCAATGGCCTTTCCTCCTCCGGCATTACCCGGCCTCGACGGTACTACGCCATTGTCCGACTCCCTGCAGCGTATCGATGGTTCTTGCTTTGTTATCGCTTGTTCCATCTAACTCACAGTCATTGTAAGAAGCTACAGGGTCTCCCGGGTTGCCGCTTATTCTCCGTTTTCAACATGCCATCGTCTCCGACCCCCGGGGAAGCAATGCAGCACTTGCCAGCATGCCCTGCATTATGTCGGCTTCCACGTGTTCAACCGTGTCGCCCTTCCCGTTCATGAATCCTATCGAGGCTCAATCCGTTCAGCTTTCGCTTACGGCCTGTTGCTTTGATTACGCTGTGCTTAACCTTAGGGATTGCTCCTGCCGGCGGCCCAGCGATCTCTACCCGGTGGCTGGCCTGCCTTGCCGGGGTGGGACATCCTCCCACTAAATAGCTGTTCCGAATACCAGTACACTTTAGGAATAGCCGTTCGTCCTGAGCTTGTCGAAGGACAAATAGATTAAGCACTCTATTCACCGCATTTCCACGCTCATGGTTCGACAAGCTCACCACGAACATGGAAATTCACAAGTGTTCTGGTATTTGGAACGCTTATTTAGAATAAACGACCTTGCCCGGCCGCACTGAACAGTCATTCTGGATGATGAACACCGATTCTGGATATCCAGAAAAAGTGTTCAGTTAAAACCAGAACAGGTGTTCACGTTAAACCAGAATCAGTGTTCAGGTTGTTCCAGAATGGGTGTTCATGATGGGCCAGAATATGCAACGCACTAGTAGTTATGATTGATTCATGATGAATCAATTTAGGTTCTCCTACAGGGGACTTGCACCCCATAAGTTCATGCCCATGTTGGGCGTACACAAACTCATCCAGCAGATTGCCAAAAATGTCGCGTCTTTTGCAAAAAAACGCAAAAGCCCCGACACTTTCGTCAGCGGCTGATGAGGGCGTTAGCTGCCCGAAAAAGGTAGCGCATCGCTTAATTTAGTCAAAAACCTAGTTGAAAAATGTATGCGTATGCGCTATCATTTTAGGTAATGATAATCACACTGGATACTAACGTAATATTTGCGGCCCTGCTAAGTCGAGCCGGTGCTTCTCATCTTATTCTGAATCTTATTATTGAAGAGAAGCTGAATATAGCTCTATCTACTCCGGTAGTTCTTGAATATGACGACGTATTGAATAGAAAGGAAATATTGAAACAACTGAATATATCCAGCAGTCAAATAGAGGATGTGTTAGATCTTCTGGTATTACTCGCGGATACGCATTCTATATATTATCGTCTGCGTCCGAACCTATTTGATGAAAATGATAATTTATTCGTTGAGTGCGCGTTTACGAGCAATAGCCATTACTTAATTACCTCAAATATTAAGGATTTTAAACAAGGGGAGTTAAAAAGCTATCCATTCAAAGTAATAACGCCAGGAGATTTTTATTACCTTTGGAGGTGTAAAAATGAGTAAAACACAAATTGTTACTTTAAGGGTTCCCGTTGAGTTAAAGGCTCGTCTGGAGCATGAAGCTAAGCACCAAGGTGTTTCCTTAAACAATCTAGCCAATTATTATTTAACTACACAGTTGAGCCAAATTGAGGCTTTGTCAGCAATAGAATCGCGAATATCGCAAAAAAATATTACTGCTCTTAAATCAAAGGTTAAAAAAATACTTGCTGCTGTTCCAAAGAGAAAGGCAGTTCCAGAATGGGATGCCGTCAAGTAGTCAGCAGCTAACAAACTCATCCAGAGGGCGTTAGGCCAAGCAAATGATAAGCAGCATTGAATGACAATATATATTCTCGGCACACTGATAATACTATTACCGTTATTGCTAGCTGCATGGCTCTCATTCAGCAAGGTAAAAAGTAAACCAGAATGGTTGCTGAGGCTTATACTTGTAGGGGGGGTTGTGCTTATCTGCTACAGAATCGGCCCGTGGTCAATAACCAGTTATTACATTAGGTTCGTTATAGCGGCACTTTTCACAGGCGCAGCATTTTTTTCATTTCATCATGTTCGTGCCGGACTCTGGCATATACCTAAAGAGCAGTGGTATCGCGTTGGTAGTACAGCTCTATTCAGTTTTCTAGGTATATTATTAGGCACTTTAACATTTTTTGGAGCATCATATTCAGGCAATGACACAGTCAGCTTGAAATTCCCATTCGGACACGGAAGTTATTATGTAATACAAGGTGGAAGCAACATAATGACAAACCCGTTTCATAGCATGACATTGAGTGGAAAGTATGCTATTGACATTGTTGAAATAAACAATCTAGGCAACCGGGCTACGACAATTGTTCCAGAAAAACTCGCTCAATATCATATCTTTGGTAAAGTAGTGCTCAGCCCGTGTAATGGCAAAGTTTTAACAACAGTTAGCGATGTACCAGATAATATGCCAACAAACGCAGATCGGGAGCATCCAGCAGGAAACTATATTGTTATAGAATGCGGTAGTATTAAAGTCATGCTCGCACATTTAAAAGAAGACAGCCTAATTGTTAGTCAAGGTGATAAAGTTAAAGAGGGGCAGCCCGTTAGTGAGGTTGGCAATTCTGGTTACACGGATGAGCCGCATCTTCACATACAAGCTAATAGCCATGATGGAAATCCAGTGGCAATCATGTTTGGAGAAAGATTTCTTTCAATTAATGATTTATATGTTGTTAAATAACTCATGGCCTAACAAGGCAAATGCACTCGGACAGCAAAAAGCGCCGCTCGTTCCTTGCTCTGCTTTTTGCTACCGGTGATTTGCGACGTTATGTTTAAAAAATAATCAGCTAAAGTGCTATGGGTAAAAAATCAAAAGAAATTGAAACAATATGCAAGGATTTTTATGAGTGGCCAGATCGCTGGAAGATGGTAGAAGAAGATGTTGAATATGGCGAAAAGTTATTACCACCAATGCAAAAATTTATTGAATTTCTTATCACAAAGCAATTCACCCAAAAGACATTAAAAAAACATATTGATAATCTATGGTTGTTAGGTGGTGAGCTAATATCCAGGTTAGACAATGATGAAGAATTAAGAAAAATTTCGCCAATTGACCTTATAAGGAAAAATATTGGCTCAGATGGCGGCCCATATTCTCGCCACCTTGACAGTGAAGCCCAATTCGACTCATTTGATTCAACATGTCGAAGATTTCATAAATTTCTCAAAGAAACAAATCCTTAAATGAAAATACATATTACAAAAGCTGAATACAAACAATTTCTAACAATGCTTGATGTAGCAGATTGGGTCATGTCTTCCAGGGAAACAGCTGAAAGTCCTAAGACAATGCCCTACAAAAAGCTTGAACAAAAATTTCTTGCCCAGGGCAAGATCCCACTATGAATGAAAGGGTTAATTGTCCGTGCTACCGCTAAAAATGGTGACATCCATAGCCGATCCTTTGCGTATTTTGATGGATCAAATTAACTTATGGCGTGATCGAAACAATTGAATAGCGTTGAGGGGGACAAATTGATCAAACAGCACATCGGTTAAACCTACGAGGAGATCCCCCCGATGAGCTTTCTAAATCATTTTTCTGAACTTCCTGATCCACGCAGTGATATCAACTGTAAATATGAATTGCTTGATGTCGTATTTTTGACAGTCACGGTGATACTTTCTGGCGCAGAAGGGTGGAGTGATATCGAGGAATTTGGCAAAACCAAACTCACGTGGCTGCGGAAGTTCAGAGCGTTTGAGAACGGTATTCCCGTAGATGATACTATCGCCCGGCTCATTCGCGCCATTGAGCCTGTAACGATAACGGAGTGTTTTATAAGCTGGGTCAATGAGATGCGCCGCCATAAAGGCCATGAGTTTTTTGGGATTGATGGAAAGACATTACGTCATAGCTTTGAAGCCCAGCCGAAGAATGCGCTAAACTCGCTCACCGTCTGGCTGCGTGAGATTGAAGTACGGCGCTATACGCAACTCCCGATTAGCGAACAGCTGCTCAAAGCCTCAAGCTGGAAGGATGCGAGGAGTATTGTACGGGTCGAGCGTGAACGGCACATTGGAGAAAAGCAAACAAGCGAAACGATTTACTACATCACATCCCATCAACCCCATGCGCGCTTTATCGCGGATGCGATTCGCTCCCACTGGCAGGTGGAAAATAAGGTTCACTGGGTTCTGGATGTAGTCTACCGTGAAGATGACTGCCGTATACGCCGTGGGAATGGGGCAGAGAATATTGCTATTTTTCGTCGACTCTGTATGAATCTGGCTCGATTGCACCCCAAAAAGGACTCCATGCGTGGAAAATTAAAGTCAGCTGGATGGAATGACGACTTTCGTGAAGAATTACTCTTTGGAATCAAGGGGTAAAGTACGCGGTTGCCCTGGCCCTGAGGGAGAGGGGGTTAACGGGACAGCAGTGAAATCGCTTATAAACTACGTCTGTTGGGCTTCGCGTTGCTCAGCACCAACCTACAGATAATAGTTCAGAAATACCGCTTATACTCAGGAATCCGAAAAAAGCATGCCAGACTTTGTGGCTTTGGCTTAAGCTGGTGTCGATGTCGTTTATTTAGCCTGTTTCATCATTCTCGTCAGCATCCGGCCAGTTTCTTCGATCGATTTTTTGATTTTTCGTTTTTTGATTTTCAGGCAACAACGGATCATCATCATCCATGAGAATACGATTAGCATCCCCGTCCATATCTTCATACTGACCTTTCCTGACTGCCCAGATAAGAACGCCGACCATGATCAGGCCGAAGAAAATCATGCCGGGGATCAGGGTATAAATAACTTCCATCGGTTTTGCCTTTTAATCGTCTTTTTTGAATAACGTACGTATGCGGGCGGCGTTGCCAATCACCAGCAGTGAACTGACCGGCATGGAAATCGCGGCTACCAGTGGTGTGATGAAACTCATCATCGCCAACGGCACCATAATACTATTATAGGCGAAGGAAATACCGATATTCTGACGAATGGTTTTCAGGGTGCGCTTCGACAGCTGTACCGCCAGGCTTATCTTTTCCAGATCATCCTGCATCAGTACGATGTCGGCGCTCTCCATAGAAACATCGGTGCCGGAGCCTACGGCGATGCCCACATCTGCGCGTATTAGCGCCGGGGCGTCATTAACGCCATCACCTACCATCGCGACACGTTTACCCTGCTTTTGCAAAGCCTGAATCGTTGCATCTTTATCCTGCGGCAAAACCTCGGCGATCACCTCCATGCCACCGAGTTCCCTGGCGATGGCTTCGGCAACGCCCTGCCTGTCACCCGTCAGCAAGGTCAGTGTGATGCCCTGCCGCCGTAGCGCATTTACCAGCGGCTTCGCCTGTTCGCGCAGCCGATCGGCTATGACGATAATCGCAACGTCCCTGCCCGCCTGCGCCACATGTACGCAACTCATGCCCTGAGCTTCATATTTCTGCGCCTGCTCAAGCAAACCGGGATCAGGCTCGACGGATTGCTTCTGCAACCATGCCAGTGTGCCGCAATCCAGCTTTACTCCGTCCACCTGCCCGGATACGCCGTAGCCCGGCTGATTATGAAAATGCGCAAGGCGCGCCTGGTCCTGTTTCAAGCCGAGTTTCTCGGCTTGCCGGATAATAGCCTGAGCGATACTGTGTTCCGAGCGACTTTCAAGAATGGCGACTTTTCTGATCAACTCATCCTGTTCACGCTCATCCAGATTAAGGATCCTGCTGACGCTCATGCGTCCTTCTGTCAGGGTGCCGGTTTTATCAAAAACAAAATGGGTTATGGCGGACAGGGTTTCCAGCACTTCGCCGTTTTTCACCAGGATGCCGTTACGTGCGCCCAGCCCGGAGGCCACAGCAATCGCCATGGGCGTCGCCAGACCGAAAGCGCAGGGGCAGGTAATGATCAGCACCGAGGTGGCCGTCATCAGCGCCAGCTCAAAATCCTGTCGAGACCAGTAGACAAAGGTCAGGGTCGCCAGCAGTAACGTGGCGGCGACAAACCAAGGGACGATACGATCGGCCAGGCATTGTATCGGCGCTTTCGAAGCCTGGGCTTCCTCTACCAGACTGATAATGCGTCCCAACGCTGTATTGCGCAGCGTTGCCTGCACTTCGACCGTTAATGCGCCCTGCATGTTGATAGTGCCTGCTGAGACCTGATCGCCCGGCTGTTTCTTCAATGGCTGTGATTCACCGCTTAGCATGCTTTCATCCACGGCGCTGTAACCTTCCAGCACGCAGCCATCAACCGGTATGCTGGCGCCGGGTTTAATCAACACCCGTTCACCTGTTTTAATCGAACGCACCGGGACCATCTGTTCCTCGCCATCGCGCAGCACACAGGCAACACGAGGCTGCAGATCCAGCAGGCGTTGAGTCGCAGCGACGGCATGACGTTTGGAAAGCGATTCCAGATGCCGCCCGACCAGAATCACAAACAGAAAGTTGACCACGGTATCGTAGTACACTTCGCCTGTAACACCGGGATTCAGGGTGACATAGACCGAGTACGCCCAGGTAGAAGTTGCGCCGATCGCAATCGGCAGGTCCATCCCCAGGCGTAATTGACGAAGACCGGTAAACGCGCCCTTGAGAAAAGGCCAGCCAGAATAGAACAGCGTAGGTGTGGCCAGCGCAAATCCCACCCAGTAGAACAGGCTGCGGAATTCGCCTTTGTCCGCGCCGCTGTAAAGCGCGATGGAAACCCATAACAGGTTCATCATGGCAAAACCGGCAAAGGCCATACGAAACAGAAAAGCGCGGTTTTGTTTCTTTAACGCGCCTTCGGCCGCCTCCGGATCGTAGGGTACGGCGCGGTAACCAATCTCCGCCAGGCGTTGCAATATCCGCGAAAGGGAAATGCGCCGGTTGTCCCAGCGCAGGTGCAGGCGGCGGCCACTG
This sequence comes from Gammaproteobacteria bacterium, assembly GCA_030148325.1. Classification (GTDB taxonomy): domain Bacteria; phylum Pseudomonadota; class Gammaproteobacteria; order UBA6429; family Thiohalophilaceae; genus JAADGZ01. Next base: position 3,394 of record JASBTR010000025.1, on the reverse strand, counting down.
AGATTAACGTTGGCGGTTAGCACGCCATCCATGGGTGTCAGGCTGCGTTCGATCAGCCAGACACAGGCGGCGCAATGAATGCCCTCGACCAGCAGATGAATATCGCGCACGTCCGCCAGTTCCGGCACAAACTCGGCCTGCACTTCATCGAGATCATAAAGTTTGAGATCGCTCGGCGGTTCAGGCGGCGGCACCAGCAGGCTGCCTTCAGGAGTACGCTGGTAGAAACCTTCAAGGCCAGCATCAAAAATAGCCCTGCACACCGACTGGCAACCCAGGCAACAGAAATGTCGTTGCTGGTCGTCAATCTGAGCACTGAAGTCATTTTTATCTGGCAGAGGCAGACCGCAGTGGAAACAGGTGGAAGCCGTCTGCGCTTCATCACTCATGCGTGTGATCTACTCAGTGAGGCTTGACCGATATGCGCTGTTCGATCAGATCATAACTTTCATCCGCCTGACTGGCTTTGAGTTTCAGCTCCCAGACGCCCTTCAGGGGAAACACGGCGCGGGCCTGATACTGACCCGGTGCAAACGCCTGCATTTCCAGTTTGAAATCCGCATCCGCATCCGAAGAACGATAGGCCAGCACTTCGACATCCAGGCCTTCCACCGCAAGACCCAGCCGGTCGACAACATTGAAGCGTAAGGTGTGCGCCTGTCCAAGGATGAGATCTTCCGGTACATCCAGTTTGAAATTCCAGCCCAACGCATGACGCGCCGCCTGTTTTTTCAGAAAGTTTCGCTCATGCTCGCGGCCTTTTTCATAATAGTCTTCCTCGACCAGGCCTGAATTTGTCAGCAGGGCAATGCTTATCATGCCTGCATTGACCAGCAGCACCACTGTCACTAATCCAATCCAGCCCAGCACCCAGGGATTGCGCAACGCCTGCTTGTTCGACTGAGAAATAACTTTGCCGTTCATAATTTTCATTCCTGTCATCATTACCTGTAACGCCCTGATCAACCGGCCTTAAATAAACCACCCTGTAGCAAGCTGCGGGGTATAAATTCTAGTGTGCCGATGGGTTTCGCTTCGCTCTACCCATCCTACCCTGTCATGCATGTTAGCCCGGGCCAAAAAACATACTTTTGTATTCTGCTGTTGCATCCTTGCCGATCATTTCCGCCCTGAAAGTTATCGCTATGCGTTCCTCATGCAGGTTCTTTTTGGGAATTCTGATGAAAACCGTATGCGCTGTAACGCCACCCTTACGCAAAATCAGGTGCCTGTCCACACCTTTGACCTGCATGCCTTCGGGACCTTCCACCGTCAGCACCACTTCCGCATTGCGATCAGTCTTGTTCAACAGCTTGAGTACATATTTGTTCTGGATACTGCCATCGCTTTCCAGCACAAACAGCGGCTGGCGTTCATGCAACACCTTGAGTTCCAGCGAACCCAGATGCGTCAGACCATAAAGTATGCCACTGACTGCAATCAGCATGATAGCGAAATAAACCAGCACACGGGGACGTTTGAATAGCGGGATATCGGGCTTGCCCAGGATATCATCCAACGAAGCGTAGCGTATCAGGCCCCGCGGCTTGCCGATTTTATCCATAACCGTATCGCAGGCATCCAGACACAGGCCACAGGTAATGCAGCCTTCCTGCTGGCCTTCACGGATATCCACCCCGGTCGGACAAACTGCGACGCACTGGTTGCACATAATACAATCGCCCTGACCCTCCGGTACGCCACCTTTTTTCAGTCGCCCACGCGGTTCGCCGCGCCTGGCATCATAGGTCGGCAGAATAGTTTCACTGTCGTACATCACACCCTGGATGCGCGCATAGGGACAGAGCCAAAAACAAACCTGTTCGCGCATGAACCCGGCAAGAATAAATGTACCCGCAGTAAACAGCCCGATAACGACCATGGCCACAGGATCCGCCTGCATAGTAAACAGGTCCAGCCAGAGCTGCCGTGCATCAGTAAACCAGGCGACAAAACTGATGCCGGTAATCACCGATATCAACAGCCAGATAATGTACTTCGTCGCGCGCAGGCGAAATTTGCGCAATGTCCAGGGCGCCTGATCCAGCTTACGCCGCGCAACAGGCTTGCCTTCCAGCTTTTCCTCAATCCAGGTAAAGGCATCCGTCCAGATGGTTTGAAAGCAGAAATAACCACAGAATGCCCGGCCAATCGTCGAAGTCACCGCCGCCAGCAGGATGGCAAAAAACAGCAGCACCAGAGAAAGAATCCAGACATCCTGCGGCAGGATGGTGAGATCATAAAAATGGAACTGGCGATGAGGAATATCAAACAGAATGGCCTGGCGATCGCCAAAGCGCAGATAGGGACCTAAAAAATAAACCAGCCAGACCAGCGAAGTTATGTTCTTCAGGAGACGAAAACGCCCCGGCATACGCTTGGCGTGGATCGTCTCCTCACCCGTGTTGACATGCCAGCTGCCAAGCTCTTCATAGATGTCGCTTTCGACGCCGTGCTCATCTTTACTCATGTTTACACCCACACGCACCGCCGAAAACAGCAGCGCAGCTAAACGGTATGGTGAAAAAAACCAGTGGATTTTTTCAGCTTGCCCGTAGCAGTACTGGCAGTTGCACTGACATTTCTGCGGGGCCTGGTCTCGAACAGAGCCCCGAGCGGGGCAATAATTCAGGTGCACAGCTTAGCATAAACCCAAGCAAAAAAGTAGGGTATTAGCCAATCTACGCTACGGCCATAAATACGGATAATTAACGCAGAGTACGCGAGGCGCAAAGAATAAAATGTTATTAACAGTCAAAATTATATTTCTCTGCGTCTTTGCGCCTCTGCGTACTCTGCGTTTAATACCGGTGTCTGGGTAAGACGCTCGCTAGCACAGGTAAGGCCGCCGCATGAACAAGTGCACCCATGCGGCTAGCACGGCTTTAGCTATTGACCGCCACCCAGCTTATACACATAGACCGCCAGTTTCTTGATGTCGGTCTCTGACAGTTTGCTGCCGCCAAATTTGGGCATTTCAGCATTACGTGTCTCAGGATCAGAGGCATCGTTGACGCCATGCTTGATGGTGTAGGCAACGCTTTCTTCAGTACCCGGGGCAAAGCGCCAGATACCATCCATCAGGTTGGCTGAACCCAGCACCGCCATGCCCGTGCCCGTCGGCGTATGACAACCAACACAGCCTTTCTCCATATATAGCGGTTCTTCAATGACCTTGCCGGCAACAATAGCACTGGCCAGCTTGCTGATTTCAGCGTCGGTGAGCTGCATGCCACCCATCTTCGGCATCATGCCGCGGCGACCATTGACGATACTCTGCTCGATGGTCTCGATACTGCCGCCATAAAGCCAGTCATCATCGGCCAGTACCGGGAAGCCGGGATTACCGGAGCCGCCTGCACCATGACAGGCAGCACAGTTATCACCAAACAAC
>JASBTR010000060.1 GCA_030148325.1 Gammaproteobacteria bacterium | reverse complement strand
TTAACGCCGGTGCGCACGAGATCGTGATCATCAACCAGCATGACATTTATCATAGATTTCCCCAAACTAGTACAGATAAGCTGGAAACGCACTCTACCCCATTGGTCATAAGTTTTACAGTAGCTCATCCGGCTATTTGATCAGGGTCTGTTGATCTTTCATCTATTGTCTGATTTTGGCTAATTTTAGCCCTGCCTGCGTTATTTTTTACTATCAATGGAGTGCATTGATACGTAAAAAATGCCTTGCCAGGACTAAAATTTCCTCAAAATCAGCCTAATATCTGAAAGATCAACAGACCCTGGTGATCCTGATCAACACAGTGCTTGCCCAGATAGTGCTATGGCTGCAATCGTTGCCCAGCCCTGCCACCCCGCTGGCTCGGTAGCCACCCAAATTTGTCTTCTGTACAATCAAATCATGCCGTCTATCCTGTTGCTGTGCCTGCTTCTGTTTTTCTCCCTGTTCACCCTTTCCGCACAGGCCGGCAGCGGCCGCATCGCCGTGGCCTCCAATTTCGCACCGACAATAAAAAAGCTGGCTCAGGTTTATCAGGCGAATAGCGGTGATCAGATCCAGCTGGCATTCGGCTCAACCGGTAAACATTATGCCCAGATCCAGCATGGTGCGCCCTTTGATGCTTTTTTTGCCGCTGATGTCCGGCGCGCACAATTACTCGAAGATGAAGGCAGGGCCGTCACCGGCAGCCGCTTTACCTATGCCATCGGCCAGCTGGTACTCTGGTCAGCCGATGCCAACATGATCAGGGATGACGCAATACTGGATAGCGGCGCTTTCCGGCACCTGGCGATGGCCAATCCGAAACTGGCGCCTTACGGGCTGGCCGCACGCGAATTCCTGCAGGCAACAGGGCGCGCAAAAAGATTAAAACCGCGTTTGATCTTTGCTGAAAATATCAGCCAGACCTACCAGTTTGTCGCCAGCGGTAATGCCGAACTGGGCTTTGTCGCCTGGTCACAACTGAAAAGACCGGGACATAAAATCAGCGGTTCCTGGTGGCGGATACCCAAAAACAGCTACGCACCCATTAAGCAGCAGGCGCTGCTGCTGAACAATAATCCGGCAGCACGTGGCTTCCTGCGTTTTGTGCAAAGTGATCAGGGCCGGGCTATTATTCAGTCGTTTGGCTATTTGCTGCCCAAACCTGTAGATTCGCCTTCAGGCGAACATGTGCGGCAAAAGCCGCCCCCAGGATAAATACCCAACGAGATCAAACGTGCTCAGCGAATCCGATATTGCCGCACTCTGGATCACCTTCAGACTGGCGCTCATCACCACCTTGATCCTGCTGCTGTTCGGCACCCCGCTGGCCTGGTGGCTGGCGCATAGTCGGGGCCGCTTCAAGGTGATTATCGAAGCCGTTGTCTCCCTGCCGCTGGTGCTGCCGCCTACGGTACTGGGTTTTTATCTTTTGCTCCTGCTTGGTGCACAGGGGCCGATCGGCGGCCTGTTCATCTCTCTTGGGGGAGACGCCCCGGTATTCCGCTTTTCCGGGCTGGTTATCGGTTCAGTGCTGTACTCCCTGCCCTTCGTCGTCCAGCCCCTGCGCGACAGTTTCGCCATGCAGAGTCCGCGTCTGCTAGAAGCCGCCGCCACCCTGCATGCGGGGCCGCTGGATCGCTTTTTCAGCGTTGCCCTGCCGCTGGCGCGTCATGGTTTCCTCACCGCCAGCGTGCTGGGCTTTGCCCACACAGTCGGTGAATTCGGCGTGGTGCTAATGATTGGCGGCAATATTCCCGGCCAGACCCAAGTGCTGTCCATCGCCATCTACGATCATGTGGAAAGTCTGGAATACGCGCAGGCGCACTGGCTGTCCGGCGGCCTGCTACTGCTGTCTTTCGTCATGTTGCTGAGTGTCTATGCCGTCAACCAGCGCATAAAACCGGGACGCGCGGCATGAGCCTGCAAATACATTACCAGTTGCAACGCGGCGCCTTTACCCTTGATGTAGACTTCAGCCTGCCGGCAAAGGGCATCAGCGCCCTGTTCGGACCTTCCGGCTGTGGCAAGACCACCTGCCTGCGCTGCATCGCCGGACTGGAAAAACCGCAGCAGGGTCGGCTGAAACTGGCTGAACATACCTGGCAGGACAGTTCAGAGTCCCGCTTCCTTCCCGCCCACCGACGTGCCGTCGGCTATGTGTTTCAGGACGCCGCCCTGTTCCCGCATCTGGATGTACAGGCCAACCTGCTCTATGGCTACAGGCGGCTGCGTAACAGGACACCGCTAATACACCCTGATCAGATGATTGATCTGCTTGGCCTGTCTACCCTGCTGAACCGCTCAGTTGAAAATCTTTCCGGAGGCGAACGCCAGCGCGTCGCCATCGGCCGCGCCCTGCTCGGCAACCCTGATTTACTGCTGATGGATGAACCGCTGTCGGCGCTGGATGCCGCCAGCAAGGCCGAGATCATGCCCTGTCTGGAACAGTTGCACCGCGAGCTTTCCATTCCGGTGCTGTATGTCAGCCATTCCGCTGATGAAGTAGCACGGCTGGCGGATCACATCGTTCTGCTGGATAACGGCAAGGTACAGGCACAGGGACAAACCAGCGAGATTTTTACGCGCCTGGATCTAAGCCTGGCGCAACGCCCGGAGGCCTCCGCCATCATTGAGGCGCGAGTGGAATCCCATGAGCATGAATTTGCACTGACCCGGCTTGCCTTCAACGGCCACCATATCAGCCTGCCGGTACTCGATCTCGATGAAGGTCAGCCCGTGCGCATTATCATCCATGCACGCGATGTCAGCCTGGCCCTAGAGCACAACCCCAACACCAGTATTCTGAATATATTGCCGGCAAAAGTCGAAGCGATATCGGAGATTAATGCGGCACAGATGCTGGTGCGATTGAACGCAGGCAGACAGAAACTGTTATCGCGCATTACCCGCAAATCCGCCAGCATGCTGGAAATAAAGCCCGGTCAGTCGCTTTATGCCCAGGTGAAAAGTGTGTCGTTGTTATAAAAGCAAAAACGGTTCAACTTCAACATACATATTAAAATTTGGCACCCAGGGGAAGCTGTTTTTTGTCTCTATGAGTTAAATTCCCCGCTGCCTGCGGCGAAAACCGGTAGGAGCGGGCGGCGAAAACCGGTAGGAGCGGGCTCGCCCGCGAATAGTTCGAGGTTCATCCAACCGCTTTCGCGAGCAAGCTCGCGCCTACGATTTAATACCCCATCCGCTTGCGGCGGGGTTATTTATTCTCGATGATTTTCAAGCGCAGGTTTCAATTGAATATGCTCTTTTTAGCCACCCAAATCCGCCCTGGCAGTTTCATTTCGGGAGCAATACCATTATGCTTCGACTTCGTTTTAACAATTAGCATACGCTACAAGCATTGATGGAAATACAGGTCAGCCAGATCCTCGTACGATTTCTGGAAAAACTGGGGGTGCAATGTGTTTTTGGCATACCCGGATCGCATATTCTACCGGTTTACGATGGTCTTTATGATTCCGCCATTCAGTCGGTGCTGGTCAAACATGAACAGGGCGCTGCATTCATGGCCGGCGGGCATGCGCGGATAACAGGAGGAATTGGGGTCTGCATCACCACCGCCGGCCCCGGCGCCACCAACCTGGTGACCGGAATTGCCAGTGCCTATATGGACAACCTGCCGGTAATCGCTATTACCGGTGAAGCCCCCACCCATATATTCGGTAAAGGCGGACTGCAGGAAAGTTCCGGTGAAGGCGGCAGCGTGGATCAGGTGGCGCTGTTTAATGGCATTACCCGCTACCATAAACTGATCGAGCGCACCGATTACCTGGCCAGCGTTCTCAATCAGGCCGCCAAGCACCTGCTCTCTGATGCGCCCGGACCGGTGGTGTTGAGCATTCCCTATAATGTACAGAAAGAGCGGGTCGATGCATCCCTCCTGGATCAGGTGGCCTTTACCCGCCCGGGCAGCGAGCCCGTGATACCCGAACAATACATCGAGCAAAGCCTGGAACTGATCCGCGCAGCCAAACATCCCCTCATCGTCGCCGGTTACGGCTGCATTCGCGCCGGCGCCCAGGCGGCCCTTTGCAACATCAGCAAACAGCTGAATATCCCTGTAACCAGCAGCCTGAAAGCCAAGGGCGCCATCGATGAACGCTCGGAACTGTCCCTCGGCAGCCTGGGGGTTACCTCCGGCGGTTATGCCATGCGCTATCTTGAACAGGAGGCCGACCTGATTCTGATACTGGGCGCCGGATTCAACGAGCGCACCAGTTATGTCTGGGATAAAAAACTATTTGCTGATAAAAAAATCATCCAGGTCGACAATAATACTCAACAACTGCAAAAAGTGTTTGTCGCCGACCTGGCGGTACAGGCCGACCTCGGTGCTTATCTGGACGCCCTCGACACCGCTATTCAACAACAACAGCTGGCTGCCAAAGCACCGGTCGATATAGCCGCGTTTATCAATGCCACACAACAAAATATCGATAATGCGGGAGAAAGAATTTTCAACCAGCAGTTTGAACATGTGCAAGCCTTCTATCACTGGCTGGAACAACAGTTTCCGGAAGGCCTGGTTATGTTCGACGATAACATTGTGTTCGCGCAGAACTTTTATCGCGTATCAGGCAACGATCGATTTTATCCCAATACCGGCATTTCATCCCTGGGGCATGCCATACCGGCGGCGATCGGCGCCGCATACACGGCCAAAAAACCGATGTTTGCCATGATCGGTGACGGTGGTTTTCATATGTGCGCCATGGAAATCATGACGGCGGTTAATTACCGCCTGCCATTGAATATCGTATTATTCAATAACGACACCATGGGCCTGATTCGCAAAAACCAGCATCAACATTATAGCGATCGTTTTATCGACTGTGATTTCACCAACCCGGATTATGCACAACTTGCACAATCCTTCGGTATCGAGCATGTGCGCATTGAAAATGAACAGGATCTGTCGGGTCTGACGGACAGCATGGATTTTCTCAACGGCATAAATCTCATCGAGATTATCATCGATCAGGATGCGTACCCGAATTATTCATCCCGGCGTTAATAAGGCACGATGAAAATTAATACCCCCTGCCTGCAGGATTGCCTTAGCCGCTACCAGAACACCATTCCTGAACTGGCCAACCTTTCCAGAGCTGCAGAAACAGACTCGCTGGAATCACTCATTGATCACTATGAACAGTGCTACGTCTTACTGGAAAAAGCATTATGGTCCAGTGAGTCGGATTTTGAATCCTTACTGGCTTGCTACCAGTCGCTTTTCCGTGAACAGGATGCACTCATCCGGCAAAAAGCAGACGCTGAAGGAACCACAGACAATCGCTATCACTTTATACTCAGCATTCCTGTTGCCGACCGCCCGGACCACTTACACACCTGCCTGGAAAGCCTCTACCAGATCTGTAAAAACTTCACTCACGGCGTGAATCCATCGGGCCTTTACGAGCGAATCAGGATCATCATCGCCGAAGACAGCCGCGAAGAAAAGAATATCCAACAGCATATTGAACTGGTCAACGAATACCGGCAGAAAGGATTACAGGTGATTCACTTTGGGCAGGAAGCACAATATGAACTGCTGCAGTCGATCCCTGAAGATGATCGCAAACAGCTGGGCCATATTCTTACCACCCAACCCAGAGACAGGTTTTATCTAAAGGGTCAGGCCGCGAATCGCAATCTCAGTTACCTGAAGTGCCTGCAACTTACCGAAGATAAAAACAGAACCCTTTATTATTTCGTCGATAGTGATGAGTCTTTTTGCGTAAACCGACAAACCGGGAACCGTGAAGAAGCCGTTTGCGCGCTGAATTATTTTCACACCATCGACAAAATATTCCGCACCACTGATACCCTGCTGCTGACAGGAAAAATGGTAGGCGACCCGCCGGTGTCACCGGCCGTTATGGCAGCGAATTTTCTTGATGATGTGATGGCATTTTTCACCCGCCTGGAACAGGCAGGTGCTACACAGGCATGCACGTTTCATGCTCCGCCACCGGCTGCGGCATCATCCGGCGCCGCCTATCACGACATGGCCGGGCTGTTTGGCTTTGAAAACAAAAACACCCGCTTTCCTTACCGTTGCCTGCTGGAGGGCAAACACGATCATACGGCCTGTCTACGCGATTTTGCGCAACGGCTCGCCGCCTTCTTCTTCGGCGAACACCTGACGCGTAAAACAGTTTTTTCCTATGGCAACGGCTTTGACAAACTGACCCCCGCGCGCACCATTTATCCCGGCAATTATATCGTTAACCACGAGGGACTGAAACACATCATCCCCTTTGGACACCTGCGTTTGCGCATGTCCGGTCCCACCGCCGGGCGGCTAATCGCCGCGGAAATCAATCATCGCTTTGCGTCGTTCAATATGCCCCATTTACACCGGCGTACAACCGCGGCAGGCTTAGGTGATGCATTTCGTCCCGGTGTTGAACTGGAGGAAGGCAAGGAACAGGAAAACATCGATTTATCCAACGAGTTCGAACGCCAGTTCTTCGGCGATCTTATGCTGTTTACTACCGAAGCACTGGTAAACCAGGCCGATGTCAACAAACCCTTCGAAAAGGATTGCGTGGCGCGGATCATGGCGCTAAAAGAAAAGGAATTACTGACACTGTACCAGCAGAAGCACGACGCGATACGGGAAAAAAATCGGCAACTCGAAGAGCTTGTCTTTAACGCCGGCCACTGGTGGCTGGATCTACCGGATCTGAGCGGCGCCTTACGACAGGTCAGGGCCTTTATCGACAACATCCATCATAACTTTGGCGAGCAGTCACTCGCCTGGCAACAAATTCAGTCCGCTGAGCATCGCGCTGAACGCAAACAACAGATCATCGAAGCATTAATAAACTACCGGGCCGAGCGTGACGTCTGGGATCGGGTGCTTAATGACTCAGCCGCATTATCGATAATCTGCGAACGACAATCGCGGTAAATGGCCTGCGCCCTGCTCAGAACATCTTCTGCAAGACGAATGTGAGAATAATCGTTTCTGGTTTTTTCAATTTTCCCACTGTAAATAAACTCAGACGAGTCGCCCATTCTGGCTTTACCCGTCTGAGTGAACAGTTGATAGCGCTCGCTTAAAGGCGAATCCAGTTCCAGCCAGTCAGTCAGTCTGGACAACAGTTTTTCCGGCGCAGCCTGAAATAATTCTGCATCATAATAGTAATAAGGATGATCGGAAGACTGGCAGAAGTCAGCGAGTATTTTGACCCGCTCAATATAGTAGTTCGTCGCCTCCACAGGTGAGGCATAAAGATCTTCCACCGTCTTTTTTGCAAACAGGTCAACAATGCTTTTTATCGTTTGCTCCGGCTCCTGCAGGGAAACCAGTATTTTCATATCGGCAAGGCCGCGCCACTCAGGACTTAATCGATAGTCATTGTGCAACAACTTGTCGAAAATGTAATTGCTATTCTCCTTGAGCGTTTCATGTTGCCGAAACACTTCAAGCTGTTTATCCAGGTCGGAGGCATCATCATAGCTCATATGCATTTCAAAATAGCCGTTGATTCGAGGATGCGAACCGAGAATATGGCCCGCCAAAGTCGTAAAGGCACGCATGTGACTGAGCAGGAAAATTCTTGAGTAGTGATCAGACATTATATGATTAATTCGGCATCAGTTCCCCGCGCGGGCTGTTGCAGGATGATGGTAATTTCAATGGGGCGTTAATAAACGCAGAGAACGTGAAATGCCCGTAGTTTGGGTGCAAAGACGCAGAGGCGCGGAGTTTTTATAGTATAAAAAATAAACTACCCCACAGCAAGCTACGGGGTATTAGTCGAAGGAACAATCTGAATTGCCAGAACGTGACCGGAGCGAAGCGTAGGAAATACCGAATGTGACCAGAATCTTGCGAAGCAAGATTGGGAAATCCGTAATGAAGCCTGAAGGGATTCTAAGGGAAACTCGCGCAGCGAGGTTTTACTGTCTAAAGGACGCCAGTAATTGTTTGGCTAAAACTTGGCGTCCTTTGCGTCTTGGCGGTTAATATTAATCACAGCAAGCTGGGGAAACTGGATCAAAATTTTCAATCCCAAATAATAATCTCTGCGTCTCTGCGCCTCCGCGTTCTCTGCGTTATTTACACCGCCTGCTTTAACTTGCTTTGTCGAAGCGATGCATGATTTTAATCAGCTCGGCTTCGGTTTTGCTCAGCCCGCAGATCTCGACCAGTTCTTCTATTTTCGATCCGTTCTGCGCCATGCGAATAGCCTGTTCATAGGGCTGGTTGGCGGCATCGTAGATATCCAGTTGTTCCTGTCGTTCGGCCAGGCGGCGCTGGCGACGTTCCATTTCCAGCATGCGTTCACCCATGCCGACCGAGGCATTGATCAGGGCGCGCAGATCATTCTGTGTACGTTTCAATAGATCCGTATTGATACGGTTCTTACGTTGCTGATGATACAGGGCGAACAGGGCAAGAAGCAGCAGGCTTACGCTTGAGACCAGGGCCCAGCTGGAAAACTCCATTTCGGTGACCATTGCCAGAATTGTATTCATGTCCATTTCCTCATGCGTATTCATCGATTTTCGGGGAATCCTTATCGTCTCCCCTGTCCTGCCTGTTTTTTTTATTCTCCTGCTTTTTTTTCGAGCGGCGATCGCTAGTCTGGCCGGAGGGGTTCAGCGGCCGACTCGGCCAGCTCGGCGTCAGGGGATTAATGTTACCAATTTCGGCCATGATTCATGATCGGGAACGGGCTGACGGACACGACGGCTAGAGTGCCGCTACATCGTTCCATTCCTCATCCGTCAGTAGTTTATTGACATCAACCAGAATTAACAACTCATCTTCCTGGGTAGACACACCCTGAATGTATTTGGAGCTTTCATCGTTACCGACATTGGGCGCAGTATCGATTTCAGAAGCATGTATATCTGCAACTTCAGCGACACTGTCTACCAGCACCCCAACTACATTGTTTTCCGCTTCGATGATGACAATACGGGTGGCATCATCCGCTTCCACCTCCATCAGACCAAAACGACGGCGCAGGTCAATCACCGTGACTACGTTGCCGCGTAGATTGATGATCCCCAGTACATAATCCGGCGCCCCCGGAACCGGTGCAATCTCGGTCATACGCAGTACTTCCTGTACCTGTATTACCTTGATGCCATACTTCTCATTGTCCAGTCGGAAAGTCACCCACTGAATGACGGGGTCCTGTGTATTTGCCGCTGCTTCGTTCATTAAACTTTCTCCTCTTGATCGGCAGCCCAGACTCTGCAACGCCAAATATTCGACATCCAGATAATGGCAGGACTACCCTGAATATTGTTATCTAATTGATTTTCAACGAGTTATACAAATAACCAATCAGATATGTCACTATTAATTTCGACACATCAGCGGAAAACTTGAGTTAATGTGAATAAATGCAGGAAATGTACCAAACCGGGAAATATCGCGAGCGATGGGTTTCGCTTCGCTCTACCCATCCTACAGTTTTTCGCTGCAGCGGAGAATTACAGGCAGCGCAATTTAATCTCTATGGCTAAATTCCCCGCTACTTGTGGCGAAAACCGGTAGGAGCGGGCTTGCCCGTGAATAGTTTGAGGTTCATCCAACCGCTTGCTTTCGCGAGCAAGCTCGCTCCTACGATTCAATACCCCGTCCGCTTGCGGCGGGTTATTTATTGCTCCGCTGCTTATGGCGAAAACCGGTAGGAGCGGGCTTGCCCGCGAATAGTTTGAGGTTCATCCAACCGCTTTCGCGAGCAAGCTCGCTCCTACGATTTAATACCCCGTCCGCTTGCTGCGGGGTTATTTATTCTTCGCCGCTGACCAGCTTCTCGGCAAAGGCATGCGGCTCAATCAGGGCGCACATGTGATCGATGACCGTGCCCAGCAACCACTTGCGCTGGGTGCGTTCGCTGCGCCAGCGCACCTTGTCATGCTGCAGGGTAATCACTTCTTCTACAGAGTCCACCGCCAGGCCCCAGCGACCTTCATCTATCAGTACGATGCGGGTAACTCTGTCACGCGGTTCCGCCACAGCCAGTGATGCCAGCTTCTCAGGCGGGAATACCAGGCTGGCGGTTTCCACCACCGGGATACGTTGCCCCTGATGCTGCAGAATACCCAGATAGAACTCGGCATGTCCCGGCATCTCAGCCAGGTCGTCTTTCCATTCCACCACGCCATTGAGACCATCCAGCGGCACTGCCAGCGTTAGTCCGGCTACCTTGAACAACATAACCTGGAACTCGCTACCCCATTCTGAACCAGCGTCACTCGTTACTTCCTCCTGTGCGCTTTCAGATATGCTTTCCTCAACCACCGAGGTAACAACAGGTTCCGCTGCAACAACAAGCGAGGCAGGTGCGTCCTCAACAACAGTAACAGGTTCGGTCTCAACAGCCGGCGCTTCTACCGGTTCACGCAGGAGTGAATCCAGAAACAGGGACAGGGCCAGTTTTTCATCCACCAGCACAGGATTATCCTTTTTTGTCATCATGAATTCACCTGTTTGAGAGGGGGTTTATCCCTGCCTCTAAGCAAACTTGTGAGCAGGGCTTCATAGGCTTTTGAGCCCCGCGATGACGGTAACATAATCGACAGCGGCAGGCCCTGTTTGCTGGCCTCACGAAACTTGGTATCGATCGGTATAACGGATTCCCAGAGTTCCGTGGGATACTGCTCACGCAGACTTTTCAGGCTGTCAAAGGCTGCCCGGGTACGGCGATCAAACATGGTCGGAACAATAGTGTATTCAAAGATATTTCGGCGTGCGCGTCGGATCATTTTCAGGGTGCGCATCATGCGCTCCAACCCCTTGATGGCGAGAAACTCGGTTTGCACCGGCAACAACAGGTGCTCACAGGCCGCCAGCGCATTGACCATCAGAATACCCAGCAGGGGTGGACAGTCCAGCAAGGCATAATCAAATTCCCCTTCCAGTTGCGTCAAGGCACTGGCCATTACCAGGCCCTTGCCCTCCTGGGTACCCAGCTGGCGATCCAGTGTCGCCAGCGCGGTAGATGATGGCATCAGCTGCAAACCATCGACGCGGGTCTTATGCAGGATTTCACAGGCAGGAATACCGGACTCGACCCCGATGCCCTGAAACAATTGATATACACTTTTTTCCTGCGAATCCGGATCCAGCCCAAAATAGGCGCTCATGGAGCCGTGCGGATCCATATCCACCAGCAATACGCGCATGCCCTGTTTGACCAGATGACCAGCCAGGTTCACTGCCGTTGTGGTTTTGCCTACGCCTCCCTTCTGGTTGGCTACGGCCCAGATTTTCAAACTCGGCACCTCATTGTTCAATTTCCAGCATGCGCCGGGCGTTTTTGTCCGCTAGAATGACCATGACTACGCGCCGGTTACTACGTCTTCCCTGTACAGTAGCGTTATCGGCAACCGGTCGATACTGTCCGTAACCGATGGCTGACAGGCGTTTCGGATCAACACCATTACGCGTAAACAAATGCACGACACTGGCAGCGCGGGCAGCGGATAATTCCCAGTTAGAGGGATAGATCGACGTGCGGATCGGTCGGTTGTCCGTATGTCCCTCCACATCAATATGATTAGGCAAATTACGCACCACTTCGGCCAGCTCTTCCAGTATCGGATAGCCGCGTTCAGTCAGCCGCGCACTACCACTGGCAAACAGGATACGGTTATTCATTTCCACCTTGACCCAAAGTTTGTCGCGAGTAATTTTCACCAGTTTTCTGTCCACCAGCGGCGCCAGGTTCTGTTGCAGTTCATTGCTGATACGCTCCAGTTGCCTGCTCTGTGGTTTGATGCCTGGCCTGACGCCAACCAGGTTGATTTCCTCGACCGTGGTCTCAACCGTTTTCAGGGTCTTGCGTTCTTCACCGATCTGGATAGGCTCAGGTGATTTGGGCGGGGTTTTAAAAGCTTCTTCCATGGTGTCAGAAAGCACCCGGTACTTGCCTTCATTAATCGAAGACATGGAATACATCACCACAAAAAAAGCAAACAGCAGGGTAATAAAATCCGCATAGGACACCAGCCAGCGATCGGTGTTTTCGTGCTCTTCATGCCTGCGCCTGCGCCTGCTCATCATCCCAACCTAACGCAGATAACCCAGCAGTTTGGTTTCTATATTGCGTGGGTTTTCACCTTCCGCAATCGCGGTCATGCCTTCAACAATCATTTCTTTGTACTGGCTCTGTCCATGCACAATACTTCTCAGTTTTTTCGAAACCGGCAGAAACAAAAGGTTGGCGGCACCCACACCATAGATAGTCGCAACGAAGGCCACGGCAATACCACTGCCCAACATGCCGGGATCAGAAAGGTTGCCCATTACCTGAATCAGGCCCAGCACTGCACCAATGATGCCAATCGTAGGACTGTAACCGCCCATGCTTTCGAATACCCTGGCCGCACTGTTATCAAAGCGATCCCGGGTATCGATATCCACTTCCAGAATACTGCGGATAATTTCCGGCTCCCCCCCGTCGATCAGCAGTTGCAGGGCTTTCTGCGCAAACGGATCAGACTCATGTTCCTCTACATCTTCCAGACCCAGCAGACCTTCCTTACGAGCGATGTTGCTCCAGCGGATAATCTTTTCGATAGTTTCCTCGTAATCCAGACGCGGCGTTAATATCGTCCAGAACAGCATGCGCATGGCGCGCAAAAATACCGCCTGAGGCGACTGCAACATTACCGCGCCAATGGTGCCACCCAGTACAATCAACACTGCGGGGCCATTCACCAGCGTCTTCAGGTGACCACCTTCCAGATACTGCCCCAGCAGAATGGCGCTAACACCTACGATCAGGCCAACAATACTGAGGAAATCCATTTTCATAAGCGTTTGACTATCCCCGGCCCGAGTTCATCCAGGCTCAGTACCTTTGTCGCCAGTCCGGCATCAACGACAGCCGCCGGCATACCGTAGATAACACTGCTGGCTTCATCCTGCGCCCATATTTCCGAACCTCGTTGCTTGAGTGTTTTTGCCCCTTCGCGACCATCGGCGCCCATGCCGGTCATAACAATAGCCAGGGTGTCCCTGGGATAAACATTTGCAATAGATGAAAAAGTAACATCCACCGATGGCTTATAGGTCAGGCCGGCTTCATCACTGATACGCACCTGTGCATTACCCGGACGCCCTTCAATCCGCATCTGCTTGCCGCCTGGCGCAAGTAAAGCCACGCCCGGTCGTAACACATCCCTGTCCTGCGCTTCCCTGACCTCGATAGCACACATCTGATCAAGTCGTTTGGCGAAGGCCGGGGTAAACGTGGCCGGCATATGTTGAATCAACAATATGGGTATAGAAAAATTTTTCGGCAGGCGCGTCAGCACTTTCTGTAACGCCACCGGGCCGCCCGTAGAAGTACCAATGGCAACCAGTTTGATCAGCCCGGTATCGCTTGACGCCAGTGAAGCGGGTGTCTGGCGACGCGGCGGCGCTGTTCGTGTTGCCGCCGTGCTCGTGCGCGGTGATATGGCCGCGCGTCCCCGACCAAGCGCGCGCACACGCTGACAGAGCAGCTTGCGTACCTCATCCTTGTCTTTAGCGATATCCTGAAAGCGTTTGGGCAGAAAATCCACCGCGCCGGCTTCCAGTGCATCCAGCGTGGCTTTAGCCCCTTCAGTCGTCAACGAAGAAAACATGATGATCGGCAGCGGCATCTGCGCCATGATTTTACGCGTGGCGCTGATGCCATCAAGCACCGGCATTTCGATGTCCATCGTAATAACATCGGGCTTTAATTCAGCGGCTTTTTTTACAGCTTCTTCACCATTTTCAGCCATGCCAATCACTTTGATCATAGGATCAGCTTCCAGCATTTCACTGACCCGGCGGCGGAAAAAACCGGAATCATCAACCACGAGTACGCGGGTGGTCATTTGTTATCCTCAAAAATTCGATCGATCTAATAATCTATTTATCTGACTCAGGTTGGCCTCAGACATACATACGAATAAGCCCTGGCACATCCAGAATAATTGCAATACCGCCATCACCGGTAATCGTGGCTCCGGCCAGACCGGAAATACCATGCAACATGGCGCCCAATGGTTTAATCACCACTTCTTCCTGACCGATCAGTTCATCGACCACAAAACCAATTTTCTGCGTACCGATATGCACCACTACTACATGTCCCTGTTTTGGCAGTTCGGCATTGGCCTGACCATTAACCAGCCAGCGTTTCAGATAAAACAGCGGCAGGGAACGCTCGCGTATCAAAATCACCAGTTGACCATCGACAATATTGGTCTGGGTAAGATCGAGATGGAAAATTTCACTCACATTGACCAGTGGCAGAGCAAACAGCTGATCTTCCAGCCGCACCATCAGGGTGGACATGATCGCCAGCGTCAATGGCACCTTGATACTAAGACGTGTGCCTTTACCTAAATCCGAATCAATCTCTACCGTGCCGTTCAAACGGGAAATACCCGTCTTCACAACATCCATGCCGACACCACGGCCGGAAATGTCAGAGATTTCTTTTTTGGTTGAAAAACCGGGTGCAAAAATCAGTTCATAACATTCCTTGTCTGTCAGGCGCTCTGCCGCTTCACTGTCCATCAGTCCTTTATCGACGGCAATTTGACGCAACTTGTTCGGATCCATGCCTTTGCCGTCATCTTCAATCGAGAGCAGAATATGATCGCCTTCCTGTGAAGCCGCCAGTACGACCGTACCTTCACGGGGTTTGCCTGCCGCTTCACGCTCATCCGGCATTTCAATACCGTGATCCACTGAGTTGCGCACCAGATGCACTAGTGGATCTGCCAGCGCTTCGACCAGATTCTTGTCCAGATCGGTATCTTCGCCGATCATCTCCAGGCGAATTTCCTTTTTCAGACTGCGTGCAATATCACGCACCACGCGCGGGAAACGGCCAAACACTTTTTTGATCGGCTGCATACGCGTCTTCATTACTGACAGCTGTAAATCAGCTGTTACCAGATCCAGATTGGCCACCGCCTTCAGCATTTCTTCGTTACCACTACGTTCACCCAGACGCGTGATGCGATTGCGCACCAGCACCAGTTCCCCAACCATGTTCATAATGTCGTCCAGGCGGCTGGTATCTACACGCACCGAGGTTTCTACCGGCGGCTTTTCCTTGCCGGCTTTTTTTTCTGCTTTTTTCGCTTCGGGCTTAAGGTCCTTTTTCTCTTCCGCAGCAGCGGGCTGCGCCGTATCAGTAGCGGCTGTCGGAGTCTGTCCGGTAGCCACTTTTGCAGCATCGAACCTGCCCTTGCCATGTAATTGATCCAGCAGGGCGTCAAACTCATCCTCGGTGATCATCTCATCAGACGATGAGCCCGCCGCAGGTTTATCTGCGGGCACGGGGGGGGCATGCTTGCCGGAATCGTCTGTCTCAGCGAGATTTTTGGGGTCAAACTTTCCCTCGCCATGCAGTTGATCCAGCAGGGCATCAAATTCCTCTTCGGTAATGTCTTCAGAGCCATCGCTGACGGCAGCCGCTGATGTCGACGCCGGTTCATCACTGCCATCCAGCGCATTCAGGAGTTCATCAAATTCCTCATCGGTAATATCTTCGCCACCCCCCACTTTTGCAGAAGCCGGGGCAGCTGCTGCCGGGGCTTCGACAATCGGCGCTGCTTCTTCATCGGGTGTTGTCTCCGCCGGTGCAGTTGCCTCTTCTCCGCCCCCTGGTTTGGTGAATTTCTCCAGCGCCGTCAACATAGCGGGGTCGGCATCAGCAACCTCTTCGCCATTACGTAACGCTTCAAACTGTTCTTCCAGTACATCTAATACCGGCAGAATAGTATCCATCAGTTCCGGCGTTATCGTACGCTCACCATTGCGCAAAAGATTGAAAATATCTTCTGAACGATGGCAAAGCGCCACCATGGCTTCAATCGCGAGAAAACCGGCACCGCCCTTGATAGTATGAAATCCGCGAAACACCGAATTAAGCAGTTCCGCATCGTCCGGACTCTGCTCCAGGTCAACCAGTTGTTCATTCAGCGCTTCGAGTATTTCTCCGGCTTCGACCAGAAAGTCCTGTAATAATTCATCATCCATCCAGCACGCTCCAATCCTGAGTTCTAGAATCCCAGACTCGATAAAAGGTCATCCACCTCATCCTGCCCGGACACCGTCTCGCCACTGTCCACACCGGGCACCACCGGTCCTTCCAGTTCTTCTCTTGTCTTCTCTCGGTGATTCTCGGCGTGTTCAGGCAGACCGGCAATCTTGATCAGGTTGACCAGATTGCCTTCCACTTCGGCCACCAGATTGATGACCCTTTTAATAATCTGCCCGGTCAAATCCTGAAAATCCTGCGCCATCAGCACATCATTCAGGTGTCCCTTAAGGGTGCTGAAACCGTCCGACTGGGTCAGCAGAAAACCATCGATTTCCTTGCTCAATTTCCGAAAACCTTCTGCATCCATTTCTCGTTTGGTAAACTGGCGCCAGCTTTCCAGTATCTCAGCAGCCCTGGTTTCCATGTCTTCGCAGATGGGAATGGATTCTTCCACCGCAGTCAGGGTTCGATCCGCCGCATCAGCGGTTTTGGTAATAACGAAATTAAGCCGCTGGCGCGCATCCGGTATATCATGTTCAGTCATATCTGAAATACGATCATCCATGCCAAAGGCGCTAATAGCATCATGTAGCTCACGGGTCAGTTTGCCCACTTCCTGATACAATGTGTTTTCACGAATATCCGTGAGATCATCAATAATTTCCTTGGCGCCTTTTTCATCACCTGCCTCAATACAGGCTTGCAGGTCACGCGTTCGGGCAAGATTATCTTCATTTATTAACACATCATTGTTCATTTCACTGCACTCCTTTTGTTTTTATTACGCTTCCAGTCGCTCAAACATTTTTTCAAGCTTTTCCTTCAACGTTTGTGCAGTGAAGGGCTTAACGATATAGCCGTTGACCCCTGCCTGGGCGGCTTCGACAATCTGCTCCTTTTTCTGCTCGGCGGTGACCATCAATACCGGCAGTGATGACAGGTTTTCATCGGCCCGCACATGCTTGAGCAGGTCAATGCCCTGCATGCCCGGCATATTCCAGTCAGTTACCAGCAGATCGAATTTTTTCGTCTGCAACAAGGGCAGGGCTGTGGTGCCATCATCCGCTTCTTCTGTATTGGTAAACCCCAGATCACGTAACAGGTTTTTTATAATGCGCCTCATGGTAGAGAAGTCATCTACAATGAGTATCTTCATATTCTTGTCCACTCGTTTTTTCTCCACTTGGAATAAGAATTGACTGAATAACCTGCCTTTTCAGGTTGGT
>JASBTR010000018.1 GCA_030148325.1 Gammaproteobacteria bacterium | reverse complement strand
GTCACGCCCGTAATATGGATGGGCAAGATGCCGCCATCGTCTTCATTTTTTACTATTTGCGGACGGCTGACAGTGGTCTGGAAATAGATTCCATGATGGAAGCGAGTACTCCAGTAACCCAAAGGAGTATACATACGTCCAACTTTAACCGTCGTGTAATCGGTTAGCTGGTAATCATATTGCAGCCGTTCAAGTTCGCTTTCTTCGCTGCCAACAAAATATTCGATTAAAATATGGCTATTTTCCCAATTATATACATAAAACAGATCGACACCGGCTTCAAGGTCGTTTTTATCAGCGTTGGGGGTGTTTGGCACATCGGTATAATGAAGGGCATCTATATTAAAAAGGAGAAAAAATTCGGAATTGTCGCCCGCCCAGACCGGTGTGCAGAATACACAGGCACAGATGAGGCAGGTTAATAAAATGGGAAGTGACTTCTGTTTGACGTTCATAGAAATTGTGAATTTAAGGATAAAAATACTTCTTGCAAAGTCCACTTTTTTATAAGTTGACTACTTTTCTCGGTGTTTTTACATGGTAATCCTAATCTTAAAATCAACTCTCTAAATATACACCAGAATTAGACTGGTGACATTAAGGTTATTTCTGGCTCCGGCAGTTTGTAAAGTTTATACGGACATCACCAGCAAAATGATAAAACCGATAATCGCCGCCAGTGGCAGCAGCACAGCCTGCCAGTCACCGGCGACGGCTTTAGGGCTGTGTTTGAGCATCATTTTCGCACGTGGAAACAGAAAGATAATCATGGCGCCCAGTAATAGCGCTGAGCCTATTTTCATCCAGTCCATTATTTTCTCCTAAACAGGATCCAGTACCAAAAAGAAAAGCCCCTGTATGGGGGGCTTTTCTTTAAATAAACCAACCATACTGCAAAGTATAATTAATCATCACCACTCAAGGCACCTAGAATCTGTAACAGGCTTATAAAGATATTATAGATACTCAGATACAGAGATACAGTTGCCATTATATAGTTGGTTTCACCACCATGAATAATACGACTGGTATCGTACAGAATAAAGCCGCTCATCAACATAATGATGACTGATGAAATTGCCAGCGTCATGGCCGGAATAGCCAGAAAAATATTGGCCAGTGCCGCCACCAGGATCACCAGCATACCCACGAACAGCATACCGCCCAGGAAGCTGAAATCACGGCGTGTCATCAGCGCATAGGCAGACAGGCCCAGGAAAATAACCCCGGTGCCACCCATGGCGGTCATGATCAGCTGTGGACCGTTGCTTAGCGCCAGATACTGGTTCAGTACCCCACCCAGGCCAAAGCCCATCAGGCCGGTAATGGCAAAAACCACGCCGACACCGGCGCCAGAATTAGCGGTACGGGGTAAAACCAGCCAGATCAGACCCATAGCACCCATCACCGACAGTAAATAGGTGCCCGGACCCGACTCAACAAACACTGATATTGCCGCCATGGCAGCACTAAACAGCATGGTCATGGACAATAAGGTGTAAGTATTGCGCAACACTTTGTTGGTTGCCAGAGTAGAATCTGCTGTTCTTACAACAGTCTGGTTTCTATACATGTTTTTTCCCTCGTTGTGATGTAACTATCTTGTAGTTGTAGACCAAAGCATACCTGATTGGTTCCCTATATCAAGACAAATTCTTAACGTTTCAAGGCATAAAAACGCTGGAAATCACATTTTATTTGGGCTATTCTCCCGCAGCTTGACTGCTGCACACCGCATTTGCCGGGGTCGGCAGGACTGGAGAGATGGCTGAGCGGTTGAAAGCACTGGTCTTGAAAACCAGCGTGGGTTTGTAGCCCACCCAGGGTTCGAATCCCTGTCTCTCCGCCAATTATTTCAATAAACCGCTTATTAATCAGCGGCTTACATTTCTTTGTTAGATCTCAACCCCCAGATAGTCCCCCATGTAGCTGAGAAACATCTTAAATTTAATAAAAAATGCCTCGGTGTATCTGCATGGAAAGCATTTTTGGCTTATGGGCTTAGGCTTATGTGGGGTTTATGGAGCCTTTATGCGTAAAATCGTAATGAGTCGGACCTACGTAATACTCTGAAATACGTTGCGTAATGAGCGTTGCGTAATGAGTCGGACCTACGTAATACCCTGAAATAAATGGTATTTCAGCCGTACAGGGAATAAAATAATGATTAGAACGCTCTTTTTATGGACGAAATGACTGCTTTAAGGAGGAAGCAACATGCCGAGAGCCAACCGCTACTTTTTGCCAAACTATGTTTGGCATATCACTCATCGTTGTCACAAGAAAGAATTCCTTCTCAAGTTTGCGCTCGATCGTCAGCGTTGGCGCTATTGGCTCTTCGAGGCCAGGAAACGTTACCGCCTTTGTGTTCTAAACTTCATGGTAACGTCCAATCATATTCATCTGCTTGTGCGTGATCAGGGAAAAGGAGAAATCGCAAAGAGCATGCAACTGATCGCAGGGCGCACCGCACAGGAATACAACCAACGAAAAAAAAGAAAAGGGGCATTCTGGGAAGATCGTTACCATGCCACAGCCGTGGACATCGTGGAACATCTGGCTCGTTGTATGGTGTATATCGATTTAAACATGGTGCGGGCGGGCGTGGTGAAGCATCCCGCAGAGTGGCCGATGTGTGGTTATCATGAGATACAAAATCCACCGGCACGATACGCCGTTATTGATCAAACGGCATTGCTGGACGTA
This sequence comes from Gammaproteobacteria bacterium, assembly GCA_030148325.1. GTDB lineage: Bacteria > Pseudomonadota > Gammaproteobacteria > UBA6429 > Thiohalophilaceae > JAADGZ01. The sequence continues at coordinate 9,852 of JASBTR010000018.1, read as the reverse complement.
TTTGAGTTCAGGAATCGGGGACAACTGCAGCAAGCCTGTCGGGAATGGATCGATGGAAATCTTATATCTAAGCAACAAACCCGAGACGGTGCATGGACAGAAAGTCTGGCGCTGGGGCGGCCTGAGTTTGTCGAGGCGTTCAAGCGTGGATTAGATATTCGAGGTGCATATCGGGAATCAGCTGAGACCGAGAATGCACATGTACTCAGAGAACCTTCGCTTACTTACAGGACTCATTTTGTGGGCGAAATGGGCAGTTTAAGGGGAAATAACACGGTATTATTAGAATAAACTGTATCAAAATTAGTGTGTTGCACAGGTCCGACCCCGCATGCCCCCGCATGCCGCCCGCATGCCCCGCATGCCAAAATTAGTGTGTTGCACAGGTCCGACCCCGCATGACCGCATGCCGCATGCCACCCCGCATGCCGCATGCCCCGCATCTTCATTAACTGGATTTTTTCTGGCATTACAAAGCTCTGGGTATGTCAGGGTATGCTTGTTTCTGTCTGTCGATTATGATGAAAGCCTGTCTATTTGCTTGTCTTTGCAAGGTTTATGAGTCGAGATAAAAAATCCCGAGGAATGCTATGAAGCCCGGTCCAAGAGAAATCGTCACTCCTTTTCGTCCTATTCCGCTGGACGTTCCCGAGGGCATGAAGCCCAACGAATTCTTCAACAGCACCGAAAACCTGAATGATCTGGTGCATAACAATGGCCTGTTGATGAATCCGGAAAACCTGCTCATGTACCGCAAGGCGCTGGGTCACAGCAACGAGTTTGACACGTCCATCATTTACAACACCTCGAAGTGCGTGCTGAACCCCCTTGGTCGGCCGGTGCGCCGCACCCAGGTGCCGGATAATGTCAAACATGTCTGGAACCGCATGAACCAGATCATGATTGAATACATGCTGGAGAAATATCCCGATCCGGGTGAGGCCCTGGTGCTGGCGGGGGAAGCCAGTCTGGATGCGACCTGGCCGCTGACTTCGCCCGGCGTACCCAGTATTCGCATGCTGCACAATCACTTTATTGTCTTCGACAAAAAGCAGTTGGCCGACGCTGAGTTGACCGATCCCAGTAATCCCAACCTCACCGACGGCGGTCAGCACAGCCTGTTCGAGTCTTACATGCATGATGTTTATCGCGAGTTTTTCGATGCGCTGGATTTGCATATCCTGAAATCGGCCAGCAGTGGCGCTTCGACCCTGGCGCTGACCGGTTATCCTCAGGGCCTGCCGAGCTGGGAAATTTCGGGTGGGGTGGAGACGCTGAAAAATATCTGTTTCTGGCGAGAGTATGATGAGATTCTTAAAGGCTTTATCGATTTTTATCGCACCTTTTTCTCGCAGGTTTCGACCCGTAATGCGCCGATTCCCAAAGACGCGTATTTCCCGGAACAGATCGAGCACACGCTGCTGTTCAACAATGATTTTCTCGGAACCGCCAAGAAGGTCAGGGATATCTGTATTACCGATGCCAAGTACGCCAATGCGATCCGCTGGCAACCCGCGTTCAAACAGCTGATTTATCGTAATGATGAAGGCAAGCTGATCGTCACCATTAGCCAGAACTCCATTGGCAACGCGATTACTGAACTGCTGGGCGTGGTGGTCAGGCGCGTTCCGGATGCGCAGGCCTATGAGGAACAGGAGCCGGCGCTGATCGAGAAATTGCTCGAGGTCAGGCAACGGCTTATTGATGCGGATCTGGGTGAAGGCATTGAAACAAAATATTGGCCCGGATAACGGTATTTATTGTTGGTTTGCATTTGCGCATAAATTTTGTAGGTTCGCATTCATGCGAACGCGGAGTCGGGTAAATATTGCGTATTAATCTAAACCTCTGAAGCAGGTTTTGTGCGCATGCGTTACTCCGCGTGCGCCTGAAGGCGCACCTACAGGGGTTTTACCGGTTCATTGTAGGTTCGCATTCATGCGAACGCGCAGGATTTGGCTGATTCCATACAGGGGACGTGTTACAGGTGCTTGAACCGCAGGTCATTACACATAGCAAACTTTTTCATTGTCTCGAGCAGGGCGCCAGCCTGCTAACCGGCAACCTTCGCCTGTCCCGCTTTCTCGGGAAAAACTTCGAACAGCAGGCGCTGGCAGGCGGTCAGACTGTCTGGCTCACGCCTGAAATCCTGCCGCTGCAAATCTGGTTGCAGCAGGTGCGTGAAACGCTGTTGATCAATACGGCGCTTAAAGCAGAAACGGTTTTAAACCCGCAGCAGGAAATGCTGTTGTGGGAAGACATCATTCGCCATAGCGTGGAAGGCGAAGCTCTGTTGCGTCCCCACGCCACTGCTCGTCAGGCGCAACAGGCCTGGCAGTTGTTGCATGCCTGGCGGCTTGAGAACGCAGCCGATACGCATGGCCTGAATGAAGACAGCCGGGCTTTTCAGAACTGGTCTGCGCAATTCCGGGCGCGTTGTCAGGATAATCGCTGGATCTCCACGGTGCAGATTCCCGGTCAACTGGCGTATGCATTTGCCAAAGACAATCCCTTTGCAGGCAAAACCATTCTGCTGGCCGGCTTTGATGAACTTACTCCTCAGCAACAGCATTTGTTTGCCACATTGAATGATGCGGGCAGTGAGGTTCGCTGGATTGTGCCGGAGGTCACTAAAGACAGCGGCAAAATTGACAGGGTGCTGGTCGAATGCGCCGACGATCGAGACGAGATTCACTGTATGGCGCGCTGGGTGCGAGAGCGTCTAACGATAAACCCCGAAATTTCAATTGCGGTTGTGGTGCCGGATCTGGAACACCGGCGTGCGCCAATCGTTCGGGAGCTGTCATCACTGCTTTCAACGGATCCCTTTGCATCATCCACCTCGACGCTGTTTAATGTTTCGTTGGGCCAGCCGTTAAGCCAGGCCCCGCTGGTGCAGACGGCCTTTCATTTACTGGCATTTATGCGCCAGCGAATTGATCTGGCTACGGCCGGCGCGCTGTTACTGTCACCGTTTCTTGACGGCTGGGAAAGCGAGTCCCGCCGACGCGCGCTGCTGGACATGCGCCTGCGGGAAACCGGCGAGCCGGAAGTCTCACTCAATACGCTGGTCTATTTTGCTGCGCAGGAATCCCAGCCCTGGCATTGCCCCGTGCTGCTGGAACGTGTTCGTGCTCTAAGCAGCTTTATTGATTCGCTGCCGGCGCGGGAGCACGTCGGGCACTGGGCGGAACAGTTTTCTCGTTATCTGAATACCGCGGGCTGGTCGAGTAGCCGTAGTCTGTCGAGTGAGGAATATCAGACCCTTGAAGCCTGGCGGGAATTGCTGGCGGCTTTCGCCCAGCTTGAGCTGATCAGCGGGCCGATCAACGCGCAACAGGCGTTGGGACATTTGCGCCAGCTGGCCAGTGAACAAACTTTCCAGCCGGAGTCCGCCGATGCGCCAGTGCAGGTGCTGGGCTTGTACGAAGCCAGCGGGCTGCAGTTCGATGCGCTCTGGCTGATGGGCATGAGTGACAACGTCTGGCCGGCTGCCCCACGGCCGAATCCTTTTATTTCCCTGGCGCTGCAACGTCAACACGAAATGCCGCATGCGACGGCGACACGCGAGCTGGCTGTGGCGCGTCAGTTGAGCCAGCGCCTGCTGGCCAGTGCAGACAGCATCGTTGTCAGTTATCCGGCGAGCGGGGCGGGTGCTGAATCTTTGCGTCCCAGTTCACTGTTCAGTAACCTGCCTCGGCTTAAACCGTCTGCGCTGCCGCTCTGGCAGGGTCAGCGCTGGCGGGAAGTTGTTCGCCACCGGCAGGCGCTGGAGTCGCCAGGTGATGATGTTGCCCCGGCGATTGATCTTCAACATGAAAACATACGTGGCGGCAGCAGTATTATTCGCCTGCAATCGAACTGTCCGTTTCGGGCCTTTGCAGAACTGCGCCTGGGCGCACGTCCTTTTGCCCAGGTGGATATCGGTCTTGACGCCATGTCGCGAGGAACCCTGGTGCACCGGGTGCTGGAGCTTGTGTGGGATACGCTTGAAACACAGGACTGTCTGTTATGTCTGAACGATGATGTGCTGGACAAACTGGTCGAAGATATGACTCGGCTTGCGATTCGCGAAACCCAACAGCAGTTGCCGCAACTGTTTGCGGGCGAATACATGAAACTGGAATCGAAACGCCTGCAGGACTATGTCCTGCGCTGGCTGGAGATTGAAAAACAGCGTGCGCCTTTTTCTGTGCTGGAAACTGAACAGTTACTTGAAACACAGATCAGTGGTGTGCCGATTCGAGTGAAACTGGATCGCGTGGATAAGCTGGAGGATGGACGTCGTCTGGTGATCGATTACAAGACCGGCCAGGTCGCCGCCAGCCAGTGGTTTGGCGAGCGCCCGGAAGAGCCGCAGTTACCGCTGTACGCCGGTGTAGTAAAGGAAAAACTGGCGGGCATTCTGTTTGCCCAGTTGCAGGCGAAAGAACTGTGTTTTAAAGGCATCAGTGAAGAGGCGGAGCTGGCGCCAAAAGTGAAAAGCTATAAGGATATGAAACAGACAAAGGAAATGTCGTCCTGGTCGGCAGTGCTGGAGAACTGGAGAGCCACGGTTGCAAAACTGGCCGAGGACTTTAAAACCGGCATTGCCGATGTTGATCCCCTCAAGCCCGGTGAAACCTGTCGTTACTGTGAGCTGAGCACGCTTTGTCGTATTCATGAGCAGAACCGCTTGCTGGATGCAACCGAGGAGACCGAAGCATGAGTATGTCTCAGCCTCCCGTTGATCAGGCAGTGCGCGAACGGGCGCTGGATCCCCGCCATTCTTTTATCGTCCAGGCCCCGGCCGGTTCGGGCAAGACCGGGCTGCTAACGCAACGTTATCTGAGACTGCTGAGTTGTGTGGAGCGACCGGAGTCGATCATTGCGATTACGTTTACCCGCAAGGCTGCCGGGGAAATGCGCGAACGTATTCTATCTGCATTGCAGCAGGCGCGGGACCTGCCTGAACCGGATATGGATTATGCAAAAGTCACCTGGCAGTTAGCACGGACGGCTCTGCAACAGGATCAGGCGCAGGCCTGGTCGTTGCTGGATAATCCGGGCCGCCTGCAGATCCAGACTTTTGATTCTTTCTGCGGCAAACTCGCCGCGCAAATGCCGTTGCTCTCCAGTTTTGGTGCTACACCCGCTGTGCTTGAAGATGCACGTAAATTGTATCTGCAGGCGGCGGAAGCTACGCTTGGGCAACTGGAAAACCAATCGGATAGCAGTCAACACATTGCCGCGTTATTGCGTCATCTGGATAACCGCCTCGACAATTTGCGTGAGCTGCTTGCCGACATGCTGGCGCGGCGCGATCAATGGCTGCGTCATGTCGCCGACCCCAATGATCCCCGGCTTGAAAGGGATAATATCGAACAGGCGTTGCAACATCTTGTCGAGGAGGCGCTGCTGCGACTTGCGCACAGTATCCCTGCGGACAGGGTTGATGAACTGCTGAGCCTGTTGCGTTTCGCGGCTAACAACTGCGCCGATGATTCTGCTATTGCCGCCTGTCGGGATATAGAAGATATTCCCGAAGCCGATGTCAATGCGCTAAGGCAATGGCAGGGCATAGCCGAGCTATTGCAGACCTTAAAAGGCGACTGGCGTAAGAGCGTTACGCTTAAACAGGGTTTCCCGCCAGCGAGCAGCAGTAAAAACAAAGAAGAAAAAGCCCTGCTTAAAGAAATGAAAGATCGCATGCAGGCTTTGTTATTAGCCCTGGATGAGCATGCTGGTTTTCTTGAATCGCTGGCAGGGTTGAAAAACCTGCCCGCGACACACTACAGTGACAGTGAATGGGAAATTCTGAATGCGTTGTTTGCGCTGCTGCCGTATTCGGTGGCGCATTTGCGCCTGGTGTTTCAGGAAAGGGGCGAAGTGGACTTTACGGAAATTTCTCTGCGCGCGATACAGGCACTGGGGCAGGGCGATGATCCGACCGATCTTGCACTGAAACTGGATTACCAGATCCAGCATTTGCTGGTGGATGAGTTTCAGGATACCTCGATCAATCAGTATGAACTGATCAAAAATCTGATTGCCGGTTGGGAAGAGGAGGATGCTCGCAGTCTTTTCCTGGTGGGTGATCCCATGCAGTCCATTTATCGTTTTCGTGAAGCCGAAGTGGGATTGTTTCTGGAAACCTGCGAGTCGGGGCTGGCGCAGAAAAAACTTGAATTTCTGCAACTGCAGGTGAATTTTCGATCCTGTAAAAATATCATCGAATGGGCGAATAAAAATTTCCCCCATATTCTTCCGCAGCGGGACGATCCGGTTAGCGGCGCGGTAAGCTATGCGCCTTCGGTTGCGGCAAAAGCGGCGATATCCGAACCGGCTGTCGAGGTGCATGCCGCGATCGGTCGTGATGACATGCTTGAGGCGGAAGAAATTATCGCCATTATTCGTGCCGCACAGACCGGTTCGATAGAACAGCGCATTGCCATCCTGGTGCGCAACCGCAGCCATCTGCTGCAAATAATAAAGTGTCTAAGAGACGAATGCATTCGCTTTCAGGCGGTGGATATTGATGCCCTGATCAATCGTCCCGTGGTCCAGGATCTGCTGGCCCTGACCCGAGCGTTGTTGCACCCGGCGGATCGCATCAGCTGGTTGTCGGTGTTGCGTGCACCTTTCTGCGGATTAACCCTGCTGGATCTGCACAGGCTGTGTGCGGAGGATAAACTGCAAACCTTGCTGGACCTGCTGCATGATGAAAGCAGACGCGCATCTTTATCCGAGGACGGACAGAAACGACTTCGGCGCGCACAACCGATTCTGGAACAGGCCGTGCAGAACCGAGCGCGCCAGAACCTGCGCAGCTGGGTGGAGGCTACCTGGCTTGCATTGGGTGGGCCTGCCTGTCTGTTGAATGATTCAGATTTGGCGGATGCCGAGGAATTTTTTCTTCTGCTGGAAGAGCTGGATAACAGCGACGAGGTGGAAGCGGTATCCGAATTACAGGCGCGGGTGGAAACACTGTATGCAAAACCGGATAGCCATTCGGATTCAGGCGCTGACAGTTGTCTGCAGTTGATGACGATTCACAAGGCCAAGGGATTGGAGTTTGACACGGTGATCATTCCCGGTCTGGGAAAATCACCCAAAGGCGACAGTTCACGCCTGCTTTACTGGCTGGAACAACCGGGGATACATGGCGACACTGATTTGCTGTTTGGACCTGTCAAATCGGCCCGGGGCGAGCGTAACAAAACTGCGGAATACATTCAGGCGCTGGAGACAGAAAAAAAACATATAGAGAATGCGCGCCTGCTGTATGTGGCGGTGACGCGGGCAAAACAGCGACTGCATCTGTTCGCCCATGCCGAGCCGGGCAGTGATATGCGTTTACGGCAACCGGGCAAAAACACCTTGCTGGCCAGTCTCTGGCCTGCGGTCAAAAACCAGTTTGAGAAGCAGCATGAAAAACGATCGGCGCTGCATGCTGTTGCGGCAGATGAACAGGCTGAGGCTGTTAATCATGAACCTGCATGCGCGCCCCGTTCACGCCTTGTTGCTAACTGGCAATGTCCACCGCCACCGCCGGGCATCCAGCTTGAGCCGCAGATCGAAGCAGGTGAAGAAAACCCGCAGCCGGAACTGGAATTTGACTGGGCCGGTGATACGGCGCGGCATGTCGGCGTGGTCGTGCATCGCCTGCTCGAACAGATCGCCGGGACAGGAGTTGAAAAATATCGACAGCCGAAACAGACAGAATTCAACCTGCTGGCAGAGTCAATGTTACTGCAGGCGGGGCTAGCTCGCGAGGTTCTGGCGCAGGCAGTAAAGGTCGTGGTCTCAGCCATTAACAACATGCTGGTGGATGAGCGCGGACGCTGGATACTTTCGGCTGAACATGAACAGGCAGCCTGTGAACTGGCCCTGACTAGCCGCATCGAAGATGAGCTTCGGCGGCTGGTGATTGATCGCACTTTCGTGGATAAAGAGGGCACGCGCTGGATTATTGATTATAAAACCGGCGTGCATGCAGGCGGTGGGCTGGAGGCGTTTCTCGACAGCGAACAGGAACGCTATCGTTACCAGTTGCAGCGCTACGCTGCTGTGCTGCAGAAAATGGAGTCGCGTAAAATTCGCATGGCCCTGTATTTTCCGGTGCTCAGGGCATGGAGAGAATGGGGATTATAGGTGCGCCTTCAGGCGCACCATATGCTTGTTAACCGCTATCGTGCGCCTTCAGGCGCACCTACATGTCTGTGTGCTCCTTCAACTATTGCCTGATAAAGGCGTCCCTGATATTTATTGTTTCAGACTGGAAGGGTAGCCGGCATTGGTGGTTGCGGCGATCAGGGCGTCTATGCTGACTTTGTGAGGGTCAAATTTAACCGTCGCCGTCTTGCTGTCAAAATCCGAACTGGCGCTGATAACGCCGTCAAGTTTTGTTAACGACTTGCGCACGGTAATGGGACACATTCGGCAGGTCATGTTTTTGACCGCAAGGGTCACTGTTTTTATTGATGTTTCCTCACTCGCCTGGACGGTCTGGAAAAAAGAACCACCAATGGCCGTCAGAAATATAAAAATGAACAGGATTTTTTTTAACATGATGGGACTCCCAGGTTTATTCAATCAAAGATTTTAGTCGATCAGATATTCTGCGTAATAGGGGAAGGCCAGCAGGGCGATAATGAGTGTGCTGACTATCCAGAAAATAATGCGCTGGTTGCGCCGGGTTTCAGGTCTGGCGCAGGGCTTGTCGATGTCGCAGCTAACAGGCAACAAATAGAGTTTGCGAAAGGCCAGGAAAATGAAGACCATAGTGATGACAATGAAAATCGGGCGAATGGGTTCAAGCGCGGTGAGTGTGCTTATCCAGGAACCGCCAATGCCCAGTGTCAGCAATACCAGTGGACCCACGCAGCAAAGTGAAGCGCCGATACCGGCGAGTACCGCGGCGATCATTGAGCGCTGACTGGTTTGGGAAGATGTGTCAGACATTACCTGCCTCCTGAATAAAGAAGAATGTCATCCCTGACCTCCTTGTCCCTGTGAAACAAGCATACACGCCGTACCAAGGTACGGAGTCAAGTTCTGTTTTGCCAATAAATAGCCCAGCTTAAAGCTGCAGGGGCATGGAAAAACCTGTCCAACTATTTTTTCCTCACTCCGGCGAATGCCGATATTCGCTGCAAGCAGTAGTGTGGAATAAAACCTGAAGCGATTATTTAGTGGCTCAGTTTTTTCACAATAGGGCAGGGACTATCTTTTTCCTCGCTGTGACATTGCTCAATCAGCTGATCCAGCATCTGACGCAACTTTTCAAGCTCCTGAATTTGCGTGGTTATTTGTTCGCGTTTGGCCTCGGCGCGTTGACGTACGCTGCTGCAGGCGGATTCACCCAGCGCGATTAATTCGGCAATTTCCCGCAGGCTGAAGCCCATTTGCTTGGCGCGCCTGATGAACTTCAGCGTATCGATGGCGTTCTCAGGGTAGTGACGGTAACCGCTGGCCGGTTTTGGCGGCTCGTGCAGCAGGCCGATGCGCTGGTAGTAGCGAATGGTTTCGATATTAACATTTGCAAGCCGGGCCAGTTGGCCAATGGTGAGAGATTTCATTGTACAAGCTTAAGCTGGAAAATAAGTTAAATAAAGCCTTGACCTGGAGTTAGCTCCAGAGTCTAGTATTTTATCTAAATTAAGTGTTCCAAAAGGGTGTCCAGATATAATGTGTAGGATGTGCTGAGTGAAACGAAGCGCATCATTCGCGTGTCTAAATAGCTGTTCCGAATACCAGTACACTTTAGGAATAGCCGTTCGTCCTGAGCTTGTCGAAGGACAAATAGATTAAGCACTCTATTCACCGCATTTCCACGCTCATGGTTCGACAAGCTCACCACGAACGTGGAAA
>JASBTR010000007.1 GCA_030148325.1 Gammaproteobacteria bacterium | reverse complement strand
TTGCTAATGATGAACGATTTTTAATGGATGAGAAGGATATCATACAAGCAGGCAAAGATTTATGGAAAATGGCAGGGGCACACGCTAATGGTTGGTAAAAACTTGGGGATCCCTCAGACCCTGACCCGGTTACGGCCTTCTTCCTTGGCTCGGTACAGGGCGGCATCGGCGAGGCTCAACATGCTGTTAATATTCTCATCGGATACCTCTCCGGGCTGCGCATAACTGATGCCGCAACTGATAGTAAACCTTATGGTTTGCTCATTACAGCTGACTTCAAGGTTTTCTATCGCCATGCGTATCTTTTCTCCCAGCGCTACAATCCCTTTCGTATCATCACTCAGCGCCAGCACCAGGAACTCTTCACCGCCCATGCGAAACAGGTAGTCGTTGGCGCGGGAAACGTGCTTGAGGCAGGCAGAAAAATCCTGCAGGCATCGATCCCCACAGATATGACCGAAGGTATCATTAATGTTCTTGAACTTGTCCAGATCAATCAGTAATGCATACAGTCGCTGGCCGCTGCGCTCAGCCTGTGCGATCAGTTTTGGAAAAACATTATTCAGGTAACGACGGTTATAAAGACCGGTCAGACTGTCGGTAATAGCCGATTTTTCCAGCTCTGCGTGTGCTATTCGGATTTCTTCCTGATGTTCGCGTAGCGCCTGTAACATATCCGCAAACTGGTTGGACAGTTCGGTAATTTCATTTTTCTCCACCGCCTTGTCCAGCCGGGGCAGGCGACCCTCCGCTACTTCACGAGTCAATTGCACCAGCTGCGACAACGGCTGGGTAAAGTTACGCATGATAGTAAAGCCGAGCAATAATATTACACTCAGGCTGACCATGATAATCACCATCGTTGTCAGACGATGTTTTTCCAGCCGTTTCAAGAGAGAGGTTTCAGGCAGACTGAACCAGACCTTCGGTATGCTGCCGTGCACGGGTAAAAGCGGCATCTGGCGAACAAAAAAGATATCCTCGCCAACTCTCATACGATTATTTTCCACCCTGAACGGCTGGCCGATATATTTTCGACTGGACGAATCCAGGACGATGCCGTCCTGTGAAAAAAACAGCTCGCCATTGCTATTTTGCTTGTGGCGTGACAACCAGGCGTCATCCAGAAGATAGCTCACCGCAATATTGCCGAGACGGCGACCACGATAAACAATACTGGATACCGCTATCAGCTCCAGTCCGTAATCGCCATAGGTATAGAATGTGCCGCGATTGGTATGCTGCAGGATCTCGAGCACCGTTTTTCCCAGATCCGTATGCCTGCGTCCAATCAATATTTCACCCTTGTCCCGAGATACCACTACATAACGACTGATAGGCAACCAGCCAAAGTGGCGATTGTAGATGTCCTGTAACGGCTGCGGTTCACTGCCAATGCCTACGATAACAAACATGTACTCCTTGATGCGCAGGTCCTCGGCAACAATATCGGCATAACGCTGGTATTCTGTTTTTTCCGCTTCCATCTGGCTCTGGAACACCTGCGCCATACTGTCGACATGGACATTATCTTCTTCCAGCAGGATGTTGCGCACATAGCTATAGGTATAGATCAGCGACCCGGCCAGCAGCACCATCATGGCAATGGTATAGACCAGCAGTTTGGAACGATAGCTTGAAAACAGCATCTATCAGGGATTATTTTTATTCAGCGGCAGCAGTTCATATTTTTGTGCAATTTGGCGAAAGGCCTTGCCATGCTGAACTTCCCGGATCAATGTCATCACGTCACTTGATGCGCTTTTGATGGTAACTGCAGACAGGGTTCGATAAAAAGGATAGGTTCCCGCTTTCAGGTTTTCTGCCGTTGCTGCATAACCGTTTATCTTTATCGGCTTAATTCGATCGCCCGATCCAAATTTCCAGGTTGAGCCAGTGTGGCCAATGGCGCCTGAAAAATCGCTGATCTTCCTGACCATATCATCAGCGGCTTTTACATTCAGCCTGTCTTTACGAAACATTTTCGCCTGCGGCAGAATCCGTTTCCAGTGGCCCGGCCGTCCCTTACAATGCAGTCGCGTTACCACCACAATGGGCCTGTCTTCGCCGCCGACTTCAGACCAGTTGCGAATATTGCCACGAAAAATATCTCGCACCTGCTCGAGGCTCAGATTATCGATCGGGTTGGACCGGTTGACCAGAATCAGCACTGGCTCATGGGCCAGTGGATGCAGCTGAAGTTTTTTCTCCTTAATCTCCTTTTGCGTCAGCTCACAGCAAACAAAACCGAAAGTTTCATGATCTGGCGTGTTCTGTGTGGCGTTTTTGATGCCGGCGTTGCAACCCAGGCCCAGCGCAGAATCCTTGCCATACAGTTCAATATCCCGATCCAGCAGCTTTTCCAGTGCTGGTTGCAACTCATGGAATATAACCCAGGAAAAATGCGCGCCACCGCCGACAATCGACGCGAGTGATTGTCTGTCGTTATCCGCCGCGTGGGCAACAGACATAAACAACAGCGCCCCAGAAAGCAGCAGAAAGTGATAACGCAAATTAAAAATCCAACCCGTAACAGACATAAAAAGACCTCATGACACCCTATTAAATTTAAGTATATACCCTCAATCTAAAAAGTTTTCACCGATTTCTCCTGACAAAAGCCACAATAATAACAATGTTAAGGGGCCCTGATTAATTACTGCCTTGTCATTAATGACAAATTAATCAACGTTGCCTTATTTTATTAGCATCAGCAGACCAACGACGCACAGGAACAGGGCAAAACCTCGTTTTAGTTTTTGCGCATCAATACTGTGCGCAAGCCCGGCGCCCAGCGGCGCCACCAGGACACTGGCGACAGATACCATGATGAATGCCGGCCAGTAGACATAGCCGCTGCTGTATTCAACCCCGGTATCCCCTCCCACAAGGACAAAACCCATTGCCCCGGCCAGGGCAATGGGCAGACCACAGGCGCTGGATGTCGCCACTGCTTCACGCACCGAGAGCCGATTCCAGAGCAGCCACGGAACAGTCAGGGTGCCGCCACCGATGCCGACAATAGCCGAGATCAGACCGATGACGCCTCCCGCCACAAACTGGCTGAAGCGCCCGACCAGCATCTGGACCTGTGGCGGCTGCAGGCCCAGACCCAGCTGGGCGGCTACTCCCAGTTCGAACAGGCCAAAAAAGATCTGCAGGCTGCGGCTCGCTAACATATCGGCAATCCCCGCACCGGCCAGCGCGCCGAGCACGATCCCGGGACCCAGTTGGGCAAACAGGCGCCAACGTACCGCGCCCTTTTTGTGGTGCGCACACATGGAAGAAAGGGAGGTCAGAACAATGGTCGCCAGCGAAGTCGCCACCGCCATATGCATGATGATCTCGGCGCGAAAGCCCTGCTGCACAAAGACCCAGGCTAGCACCGGAACGATGATCAGCCCGCCACCGACGCCCAGCAGGCCCGCAAGCAGCCCTGCGACAGCACCCAGCAGCAGGTAAACAGCTATTCCGCTTACCACCATCCAGAGTAAACGCGGCTTACTTTATCCAGATGGTCTTGGCATTAACGAATTCCCGAATCCCGTGCTGAGAGAGCTCGCGACCGAAACCCGAATTCTTGATCCCGCCAAAGGGCAGGCGTGGATCACTTTTCACCATGCCGTTGACATAGGTGCAACCGGATTCCATCCGCCGCGCCAGCGCTGCACCCCGTTGACTGTCTCGTGTCCAGACGCTGCCGCCCAGACCATAGGGCGTGTCATTGGCAATGCGCAGGGCATCCTCTTCATCCCGTGCGCGGATAACGATGGCCACCGGGCCAAATAGCTCGTTATCATAGGCCAGCATACCCGGCTCCACCCGATCCAGGATCGACGCCGCATAATAGGCCCCAGGGCGATCCAGCGGCTGGCAGCCGGTCAGCGCCAGCGCTCCGGCCGAGATGGACTTGCTCACCTGCGTATGCAGCTCATCACGCAGATCCTCGCGCGCCATAGGCGCAAGGGTCGTTGCCTCATCCAGTGGATCGCCCGCCTGCAGGGCTTCCACGCCTGCTTTGAAACGGGTCAGGAAGTCCTCGGCGATAGCATCGACAAGAATGAAACGCTTGGCGGCAATACAGCTCTGGCCACTATTGAGGTAGCGCGAGGCCACCGCCCATTTCGCCGCCTCATCCAGATCAGCATCTTCCAGTACGATAAACGCGTCCGACCCACCCAGCTCCAGCACACATTTCTTAAGCACGCTACCGGCCGTGGCCGCTACCTGGCGACCTGCCGGCTCGCTACCGGTCAGGGTCACGGCCTGCACCCGGGGATCCTCGATCACCTTTTGCACCTGTGAGGCGCGAATCATCAGGCTGCGGAACACCCCGTTGGGAAAGCCGGCTTCACTGAAAACCTCCTCCAGCGCCAGTGCGCACTGTGGCACGTTGGAGGCGTGCTTGAGCAGACCGGTATTACCTGCCACCAGCGCCGGGATGGCAAAGCGCATCACCTGCCAGAATGGGTAGTTCCAGGGCATAACCGCCAGCACCGTACCCAGTGGCAGGTAAGCGACATAGCTCTCACTGGCATCCGAGGCCAGTTTTTCATCGGCCAGAAATTCCGGTCCTTTTTCAGCGTAGAAGTCACAGGTTATCGCACATTTTTCGATTTCCGCGCGCGCATCCCTGATGAGCTTGCCCATATCCTGGGTGATAATGGCCGCATAGTGATCCTGATTTCGGCGCAACACCGCCCCCGCCTCGCGCATCAGCGCACAACGCTCAGATATGGGTGTCGCCGCCCAGGCCGGTGTGGCGTCCGCAACCTGGCTCAGCGCCGACTCAATCTCACTCTCGCCCCAGCCGGGAATCTCCCTGATCTGTTCCCCGGTGACCGGGTTTATGACTTTGAAGCTCATGCTTTCTCCTTGCAGCTTAAAAAAACAGAAATTTCAGAATAATGAATAGTATAGACGCCAAATCGCAGACCGCGCATGAATTTCTCACTATACTTGTTAACCTCGTTTTCCTCTATACTTCGCCAGACCAGATTTAATAAACCACCCCGCAGCAAGCTACAGGGTATTAGTCGAAGGAACAATCTTAACCGCCAGGACGCAAAGGACGCCAGGAATTGTTTGGCTAAAACTTGGCGTCCTTTGCGTCCTGGCAGTTAATATTAATCACAGCAAGCTGTGGGGAATTAAACCCATAGAGATTAAAC
>JASBTR010000004.1 GCA_030148325.1 Gammaproteobacteria bacterium | reverse complement strand
TTTTACAAGCCTCCCCCGCCTCTCTATAATACGCCGCTTGTTGGCAATGGCTGAGTGGCGGAATTGGTAGACGCGCTGCACTCAAAATGCAGTTCCTTCGGGAGTGCCGGTTCGATTCCGGCCTCAGCTACCATCAACAATAATTGTCGCCCAACAGCAGCATGCCGCGCATGTTTGGGCAATTTCAGAAGCAGACCCAGCCTCCGTATCCGCCCATGATTATTTATTTTCCCATATCATACAGGTAGCATTTCCGGTATCGTCCAGATACCCATTTCACCTGCCTGCATCACAATTTAAACAAACCCGTGCAAGACCCGGTATAATAACGGGTTTTGACAGCAACCAGATTTGAAAAAACATGAAAGCAGCCAGCGCGTCTTCAAAAACCAGAACCACCGACCTGAGTAAAACGGCCGGTCTGAAAAGCGCCGATGACAAAGCCCTGCGTTCCAGGGTCAAACTCTTCGGCAATATTCTCGGACGCATCCTGCATGCGCATGCCGGCAAGCAGGTCTTCGACGCGGTTGAGACCTTGCGCCGCGGCCATATCAGCCTGCGAAAAACCGAAAACTCCCGTAAACGTCAGGCGCTGGCCAAACTGATCGAATCGCTGGATGCCAAAACGCTCGAACACGTAGTGCGGGCTTTCAGCATCTATTTCAGTCTGGTCAATATTGCCGAAGAAGCCTGGCAACACAAACAACGGCGACGCATCGCCGGGCGCAATGGCCCGAGCTGGAAAGGCTCCTTCAACACCACCCTGCGCGAATTGCACAAGCAAAACATCAATGCCGTGCAGGTGCAACGGCTGCTGGACAATCTGGCCTACATCCCGGTCTTTACCGCCCACCCCACCGAAGCCAAACGCCGTTCGGTGATGGAAGCACTACGACGGATTTTCGTCATCAGCGAAGAACTGGATGCCGGCCGCCCGACCCAGTTTCAGAAAGATGAAATCATCGAACGTCTGGAACGCCATATCCAGATCCTCTACAAAACCAACGAAATGCGCATCCAGAAACCCGAGGTCGTCGATGAGGTGAAACAGGGGCTGTATTATTTTCGTGAGTGCCTGTTCCAGGCGGTTCCCGATACCTATCGCAACCTCGAAAAAGCCATCACCCGCACGTATGGCGCTGATAATGCTGATCACGGCATCAAGGTGCCCAGTTTCATTCAGTTTGGTTCATGGATTGGCGGCGATCGTGACGGTAACCCCTTTGTTAAACCCGGCACTACCATTACCGCCCTGCGCCTGCATGCCGTTGAGGTCGTACGTGAATATTATCGCCGGGTGGAAGCCCTGCTGCGAGTGCTGACGCATTCCACCGAGTTCTGCCAGCCCAGCGACGCCATGTTGCTAAGCCTGGAGCGAGACGAAAAAGAACTTGCGCAGTTGTTTGCCGAGCATCCCGAACGCTTTCGCCAGGAACCCTACCGGCGCAAGCTGTTCATCATGGCCGAGCGCCTGCGCAACAACCTGGCCTGCTTTAATGCGCGTCTGGAAGAGCAGGAGCAGGAACGCGGCTGCGGCTACGCCAATGAACAGGGCCTGTTGCAGGATCTCTATCTTATCCGTGACTCGCTCATCAGCCATGATGACGCCATTGTCGCCGCTGGTGATCTGGAGGATCTTATCCGGCTGGTGGAAACCTTTGGTTTCTATCTCTCCCATCTGGATGTTCGCCAGGAATCCACCATCCATTCTGAAACCGTAGCCGAAATTATTGCCCAGATCGATAACTGCGATTATGCGGCACTGGATGAAAATGCCCGTCTGGATTACCTGAGCAACAAACTGGCTTCGGAAACAGTACCACCGATTGACCGCTCGCAACTGAGTGAACGGGCAAGGGAAACGCTGGAGCTGCCTGAAGTCATGGCCGCCATGCGTGAGGAAATCAGCCCCGATGCCTTTGGCGCCTATGTCATTTCCATGACCCATGAGGCCAGCCATGTTATGGAAGTTATGTTCCTGGCCTGGCTGGCGGGTCTGGCCGGTTACCGCGACAATGAATGGTTCTGCCATATCCGGGTCTCGCCCCTGTTCGAAACCATTGATGATCTGGCCCATATAGAGCCGGTCATGAGCCGTCTGCTGGACAACCCCACCTATGCCGCGCTGCTAAAAGCTTCCGGCAACACGCAGGAAGTGATGCTCGGCTATTCCGATTCCTGCAAGGATGGCGGTATTCTCGCCTCAGCCTGGAACCTGTATCAGGCCCAGCAACAGATCACCGCCCTGACCCAGGCGCGCGGCGTCAAATTGCGCATGTTCCATGGCCGCGGCGGCACTGTCGGCCGTGGCGGCGGCCCCACCCATGACGCCATTCTGTCCCAGCCGGCCGGTACCGTGCACGGTGAAATCAAATTCACTGAACAGGGTGAAGTGCTGTCCTACAAATACAGCAATACGGAAACTGCCAGCTACGAGCTGGGCATGGGCATCACCGGCCTGCTCAAGGCCAGTTGCAACCTGATCAGCAAGCCGAAACCGGACAATCAGGAACATCTGGATGTCATGGCCCGGCTGGCCGCCAGCGGTGAAGCGCAGTACCGCGAACTAACGGATAACACGCCGGGCTTCCTGGATTATTTCTATGAGGCTACACCGGTATCTGAGATTGGCCTGCTGAACATCGGCTCACGACCTTCGCACCGCAAGAAAACGGATCGTTCAAAAACCTCGGTGCGCGCCATTGGCTGGGTATTTGGCTGGGCACAGTCGCGCCACACCATGCCGGCCTGGTACGGGATCGGTACCGCGCTTGAAACATGGGTCAAAAGCGATCCTGAGAATCTTGAAAAACTGCATGAAATGTATCAGGCCTGGCCATTTTTCCGCGCCCTGCTTTCCAACACCCAGATGGCCCTGTTCAAGGCCGACATGCGCATCGCCAAAGCCTATGCCTCTCTCTGCCTGGATCAAAAGTCCGCGAAAAATGTCTACAACATGATTAACAGGGAATACGAGCGCACCCGCAGCCGAACGCTTGAGGTCGCCGAACAGAATGAGCTCATGGCCGACACGCCCCATCTGGCCCTGTCGCTGACCCGCCGCAATCCTTACCTTGATCCGCTCAACCAGATCCAGCTTACACTGCTCAAACGTTTCCGTGATGAAAGCCTGGACGAAGAAAGCCGCAACCTCTGGCTGACGCCGCTGTTACGCAGCATTAATGCCATTGCCGCCGGGATGCGGAATACGGGGTAAAGAGTGGCTGGGAAAGCAAAATTGATGGGTTTCGCTTTGCTCTACCCACCCTACTCTTTAAATATTACACATCGTAGGATGGGTAGAGCAAAGCGAAACCCATCAACCTGACCAGGGTCTGTTGATCTTTCAGATGTTAGGCTGATTTTGAGGAAATTTTAGTCCTGACAAGGCATTTTTTACGTATCAATGCACTCCATTGATAGTAAAAAATAACGCAGGCAGGGCTAAAAAAAATCAGACAATAGATGAAAGATCAACAGACCCTAGGCTACCTGTACAGGTATGGTGTTGCGGGTGTGGGTGATCTGGTTGCGCTCGTCGAGATAAACGAGTTTGGGTTTAAAGCTGGCGAGTTCCTGCTGGTTCAGGCCTACATAGGCGCAGATGATCACGATGTCGCCGGGATCAGCCTTGTGCGCTGCTGCACCATTGACCGAAATAATACCCGAACCGTCTTCAGCACGAATCGCATACGTAGTAAACCGTTCGCCATTGCTGGCATTGTAGATTTCAATCTGTTCGTACTCACGGATACCGGAAACTTCCAGCAGATGCCCGTCAATCGCACAGGAGCCTTCGTATTCCAGTTCGGAATGGGTGACGCGGGCGCGGTGCAGCTTGGCTTTGAGCATGGTGGTCAACATGAAGCGGGTATCCCCTTTAGTACCTTGGAATATCCAATTTTAACATGAAGACCGGCGAGGCTACACCCTCAGATTATCAATCAGGCGAGTATGCCCGAGGCGGGCCGCCGCCAGAATTACCCGGCTTTGTGTGGCATTACTAATATCAGAGAGACTATCTGCATCACGAATAGCCACATACTCCGGTTCAAAGCCAAGCTGCTGCAGTCGCTCCGTCGCAGCCTGCTCCAGCGCGGCATAATCACTGTTTCCATTCAGCAATAGTCCTCGAATGTCCTGCAGTTGCCGGTAGAGTTGCGGCGCAATCTCGCGTTCATCCCTGCTCAGACGCTGGTTGCGCGAACTCATGGCCAGACCGTCGGCTTCGCGCACCGTCGGCAATCCCATAATCGCAATCGGCATGTTCAGGTCTGCCACCAGTCGCCGGATGATCAGCAGTTGCTGGAAATCTTTTTCACCGAACACGGCCAGATCCGGCTGGACACAGTTGAACAATTTGGTCACCACCGTGGCCACACCGACAAAGTGCCCGGGGCGGGCCGCACCTTCCAGGATGTCACTCAGGCCTGCGACCTCGACCCGCGTTAGTGCTTCACGACCATGCGGATAGAGACTGCTTTCCTCAGGGTTAAACAGAAGATCGACCCCAATACTTTCCATCTGTGCAATATCGGCCTCAGGCGTACGCGGATAGGCGACCAGATCGCTGGCCTGATCAAACTGCAGGGGGTTAACAAAAATACTGGCGACCACACGATCACAGTGCCGGGCGGCCTCTTCCAGCAACGCCAGATGTCCCGCATGCAGGTTACCCATGGTCGGCACAAAACCAGTTCGCAGGCCTGCTTCCCGCCACGCCCGCGTACGCCTGCGCAGCTCATCAATTGCGGATATTACCTGCATCACTTTCCAGGGCAGGCGTAAATGACAAAGCTCTGTTCACCCCTGTTAATCTCACTGACCGGTACAACCACGTTGCCACCCATAGTGAACGCACTGTTGCGCGCCAGCGTTTCCAGTTCCTGCCGAACTTTCTTCTCATCGCGAGCAAAGGTCGCTACATCCGCTTTCACCGATACGGTAGTGCTGCCCATTTTTTTGCAGTTCACCGCTTCCTCGGCCGAAACGACGCGTACCGTGTTGGCCTCCTGCTTCAGTTCCACCCAGGTACAGGCTGATGCAATCAGTGAGAAAAATAGAATCAATCCTGTTTTATTTATATTCATGACACACCTCTTCGGTTATTAAACCCGCAAAGCCTGATTGTACACACATTAGAAGCCTGCTCGGAAACTAGTCGGAAAAATAAAAAACCCGTGCCCCAGCCTGCCAGGCCGGAAACACGGGTTTTTTGATCACAGAGAAGTGATCGCGGAAATATTATTTGCCGGTAAAGGTCCAGCCATCGGTTGCCGGCAATCTTGGCATAGGCTGAGCCGGAAATTCACCGGTGAGGGCATTAAGAAATGCCGCCAGTTCTTCTACCTGAGTGTGGTTCAGTTTTTTATCCAGCTGGGTGCGAGCCATGACCCGTATTGCTTCTTCCAGCGTATCCACTTTGCCATTATGGAAATAAGGTGCAGTCAGGGCGATATTACGCAAGGTCGGGACCTTCCACTCATGCTTGTCGCCACGCCCCTTGTCCGCCATCAAATCGTATTTTTTCACGTATTCATTTTTGCTGTAAGTCGGGAACTTCATAAAAAACCCGGTCCCCGGCGCCATGGCCGGACCACTGAAAGCCGGTCCCATGTGACAGCCGCTGCAACCCAGATCTGAAAACGCCTTCATGCCTTTTACCTGCTGTGCAGTCATAGCGCTTTTATCCCCTTTGACGTAGCGGTCATAGGGACTATTCGGCGTAATCAGGCTACGCTCATAGGCAGCGATAGCTTTCGCCAGGTTATCAATGGTTACCGCATCCTTACCGCCAAAGGCTTTCCTGAACATAGGCGCGTAACCCTTGATCGCGCGAATACGATTGATAGCCACGGAATGATCCTTGATGCCCATTTCAATCGGATTGGTAATCGGGCCCAGCGCCTGCTCTTCCAGCGATTTGGCGCGTCCATCCCAGAATTGCGAAGAATTAAAGGCCGCATTCCAGACCGTCGGTGCACTGCGACCACCTGTCTTGCCATGCACGCCCATCGATACAGGTCGGTTATCTTCTCCACCCAGCATCACGTTGTGACAGCTGTTACAGGACACGGTACCGGTCGAAGACAGGCGCGGATCGAAGAACAGACTACGCCCCAGTTCAATTTTTGCAGCCGTGGTAGGGTTATCTGCCGGCGCAGGCGCTTTTTCCGGCAGGGCTTCCCACTGTGCCAATGCGTGTGATGAAGCACTCAAAACAGTAATAAAGCTCAGTAAAAGCTGGAATCTGCTCTTGGACATGGAATCCTCCGATTGCTATATTAGGAACTACTAACTAATGAATTAGAATGATTCTAAATTAAAAACTGACAAATATCAAGGGAATACTTTAGCCGCTTTCACTACGGAATCCTGCTCGCTCGATAAACACTATAGCAGTATTTTCAAAACAAGACCCCCGAGACACTGCAGCAAGAAATTTGTTAAGCAATATTTAAGTACGGCCCTGTAAGCTGTATTTAACCATTTCATATGGGATTCAGAATGAGCATTGTCAAACTCTGGTCACACAGTAAACAAACCGATCGCTTTGAGATAGTGCTCAGGCCATTCATCCCTTTCCTGTATCAGCTGGCCTGGCGTTTTACCCGCACCCAGGCAGATGCCGAAGATCTTGTTCAGGACCTGCTAAGCAAACTGTATCCCCGTCTGAACGAGCTTGAGAAAGTAGAGAACCTGCAGGCCTGGCTGGCCAGGGTGCTGTATCGCCAGTATGTTGACAGGCTGCGCCTGCAATCCCGCAGCCCCGTTGATATTGCCGACACGGGTATGGATTCGGACGATGAGCAGGAAATTTCCGTTTCTACCCAGCCGGAGCAGGAACAGGCGCAACTCATGGCCCAGATTGAACGTTTGCTTCCACAACTTAATGACGATCAACGTCTACTGCTTATCCTGCATGATGTGGAAGGCTATACCCTTACCGAAATACAGGATATTACCGAAACCCCGATCGGCACCCTGAAATCCCGCCTCAACCGCGCCAGAAAAAAATTACGCGACCTGATGGAACCTTTTTCCGCAAACGAGCGTGTTAATCAGGTGAAAGGGTCAAAACCATGAACTGTCACGACATACATAATCACTGTGATGCTTATCTCGACCACGAGATGAGTGATACGCAAAAACGCGCACTGGAAGTGCATCTCGAATCCTGCCCTGCATGTCAACATTATATGCAGCAGGCGCAGAATATCCGCGATGCGCTGACAAAGCTCCAGGCGCCGGCCATGCGCCCCGGTTTTGCCGCTCAGGCTTTCAACAAAGTCCGACAGCAAAACACAACCGTTGCAGGATCAAGGCGGTTTGCAGGCACAGGGCTGGCACTGGCTGCAAGTTTAGCGTTAGCAGGCATAGTCGGCGTATTCATGCACCAGCCCAGCTCAACGGAACCAGAACCGACTGCCATTCAGATCAGTCTGCAAAAGGCGAAAGACATCAGTGTTGTTTTCAATGCCAGAGAAGATCTTGAACAGGTCACCATCAGCATTGAACTGTCTGACAACCTTGCACTTGATGGTTATGGCGGCAAGAGAACGGTTTCCTGGAACACACCGTTGCAGAAGGGTAAAAATGTGCTGTCGCTGCCTGTTATTGCGACACAGTCAGGAAATGGCACGGTGGTCGCCCGGCTCAGGCTTGGCGATCAGGATAAAACCTTCCGTATCCAGGTGGATGTCAGACAGAATGGTTCGACTCAAATCAAACCCATAGCCCCCACACCCCTGTTTAAAACAGTTTGAGGAGAAATACCATGAAAAATATGACAACTTACTGCTTATTACTCGGCGCAAGCCTGTCCATGCCACTTTCCGTCATGGCTGCCCCGGATCTCGATGATGTTACCATTGATGTTATTGAGATTGATGATACTCATGCCGATGAAATCATGAAACACATCGACCTGCCCGATGTCACCGAGCATGCCAGTCATGATGATCGCGATCATAATAGAAAGGACGCTGACCGCAGTGATCACTCCGACAATCAACAAGACATGGATCGCGAACAGGAACGTGAGCACGAAATGGAACGCGAGAATGAAATGGAACAGGAACGTGAAATGGAACGCGAAAATGAAATGGAGCAGGAGCGCGAAATGGAACGTGAAACCGAAAGGGAGCAGGAACGCGATCAGGAAATTGACCGTGATGGTGATCATGGCATGAACTCTGATGGTGAACATTCAGATTGATCACAGCCGCGAGCTATAGCGGAGGAGTTCGTATTTACGAACTCCTCCATTTCTATTCATATGAAGAAATATCGAATTAACCGCCAAGGAACAAGTAAACAATGCTGAATGCCTCCCACTCTCTATCCAAACCCGGCCTGCTTCATTATATTTTATTGTTGCTGGTAGGCTTTAGTCTACTCACCCCCGCTGCAGCAATGGCCGGCGCCAGCAAGGATTTTGAAAGAGGCACGGCCTATTTCAAACGTGCGCAATACAATAAAGCCATTCAGTCCTTTGAACAGGCAAGGAAAAAAGGTCTAAAAAAACCGGCCCTCTATTACAACCTCGGCGTCAGCTATTTTAAAATCAGAAACTATGACCGTGCTGAATATTACTTCAGGCAAACACTTAAATTTAAGAGCCTGAAATCGCTGGCTGAATACAATCTTGGGCTTGTCGCATTGAGAAAGAATGACAGAAAAGCGGCACAGAAGTGGTTTAATCGTTCGCGTTCCAGCAGCAACAGTAAAATAGCAACTCTGTCCAACCGGCAATTGAGAAAACTTTCCTCGAAAAGATCTACTCGCACAACAAAGAAATGGTACAACTACGCCAGCCTGAGTTATGGCTACAACAACAACATTAAACTAGTCCCGGCTGAAATCGCCACCGACACCAGCGACTCCTTCACGGAACTCTATGCCTCAACCAGCGGTATCCTTAGTGGCAACTATTCAGATGGCATCAGCCTGGATGCCTTTGCCTATTTTCTAAATTATACTGATGTTGACAGCTATGATGAAAAACAGGCGCGACTCGGCATCTATAAAAGCCGGAAATATACTAACTGGAAAACCCGTGTCGGCGGCTATTATGAACGCAGCACCTTTGGCAATAATCCATACCAGGAAATATTGGGGCTGGAGCTAAAAGGAAAACGTCGCTTGCAGAAAACAGAACACATATCCCTGCGTTACCGTTATAACGACATCAGAAGTCTGTATAGCCCCTACAATTATCTGCAGGGCTGGCGTCAGCAGTTTCGCGCCGAATATCTTGATTATACCGCCTCAGACTCCAAAAGAATCTACTATGAACTGGAACTCAATGATCGCGAAAACCTTGTCAGCCGCAACTACTCACCAACCCGGCACAAGATACAGGCAGTCTATCGTTACAACCTTTCAAGGAACTGGCGTATTGGCGGCGAATTCAGTTATCGATACAGCAAATATCAACCCACAGCTACACAGGACAGACAGGATGATCGTCTACGCGCAGCTGTTAAGGCAACATACAGGCTAAGCAAACAATGGAAGATTAACGGCAGTTATCAACGTACGGATAACAGTTCAACCGACAGTCTCTATAGCTATACCCAAAACCTCTACTATGTCAGTATCAGCGCCAGCTTTTAACTAACAAATGTTCCAAACGGGTGTCCGGATATAATCTGTAGTTGTAGGTGCGCCTTCAGGCGCACAGATATTCGCACAAATACGAACCCACAAGAAATACTTATGCAGGGAATTGGAACCATTTATTTTCACAATCTATACACCACAGGAACCCGTATCCCAACGAAAATAGCGAGCATGAATTTTTTTGTGCAGCAACACACCGATATAAATACCCGCAAGCGTCAATATTGCCGCGAGTTTACCCGAACCCAGTTGCACAAAAACCAGACTGGGGCAGGCGCCGGAAATCGCCCAGCCAAAGCCGAACAACATACTGCCGGGGATCGTGCCGGGCTGAAAAATTTTATTCTGTTTGGGAATTTTCCCTGAAAATAGCGCCAGTATCAGCATCGATAGAACAACAGCACCAGCAAACGAAAATAACATGCGAAGATCTGAAAACGTAAACATCCTGTGCAGTTCGTCATAATCGGCAAAGCCGATACGCGCAACGACAAAGCCCATAATTAAACCCAGAAAAGCATAAGACAGATATTGTTTCAATAGTGACTGTTTCATCTTACTGTCGCCTCCATCAAAAACGACAACAGTATGGCGCTGGTCATAAATGTCACGGTTGCCACCAGACTGGCGGGAATCAATCTGGCGCAGCCACTCAAGCCATGACCAGAGGTACAACCACCTGCCATCTGTGTTCCAAATCCAACCATAACGCCACCAAATAACAGAGCCAGCCATACCTCCCAGTCCTCACCGAATATTTGCGAATGTATGGGACTCAGGGTTAACTCCAGTTTAAAATTACCGGACACCATGGCGGCAAGAAAACCCCCAACGAACATGGATAATAGAAAAACCAGATGTACCGTCCAGGGGGTGTATTGTTTTGATTTTGCAGCGGTCTGTGCCGGCATATCGATATCAGAGCCGCCATCGAGTTCCTCGAGTGAGGATTCTCCAAATTCAGCCAGCGTTTCCGCCAACAGTGCATCCTCCATATCACCCCTGTCTTCCGCCAGTGATTTCAGTTCTGCTCTACGTTCCTGATCATCCTTCCAGCCAACCACTTTTGCCCAGCTGCCTGAAACCCCCAGCAAACGCCCAACCAGAAAAAAATTGAGTACACTGACAGCAGCCAGGCCAATTGCTCCCAGCCACCAGGGCCAATATTCCAGCATTAGCTATAACCTCTTTGTCATCAAAGTATGTTTAATCAGTCAGACTATTCAGGCAAACGGATTAAGTTTCTTTAACAAGCCGACCACCGTAGAAACAGAAGGTTCATCCTCTTTCTCGTTCTCTTCCTGTTGCATCTCATATTCTTCTGCTGTCATTTTCGATTGCGCCTTTTCAATCACTCTGGCGCAATCAGTAAACCCCCCGCGTAGAGCAATATCCAGCGCAGTTTCTCCTTTGAAATTTTTTGCATGCGGGTTACAGCCATGTTCCAGCATGATTTCCGCGAGTTCAACATTGCCCACGCTGGCTGAAGCCATCAGCGGTGTCATGCCGTCAGCACTCATCACCCGTTCTGATGGCAAACCGGTTTTCAGCATAGATTTCACCATCGGCACACGCTGTTTGAGAATAGCATTGAACAATGCTGCAGCTGACATCTGTTCCTTGCTGCGCTGTTTAACCCGGCGCCCGTTTGGCAGCAGGGTCAGGGGAACCGATTTACCTTCAAGCGCAAGCTGATAGCGCGCACACTGCTCATATTCACTGACGCAATAACGCTGTTTCCACAGGCGCAACGAGGGCTCCATGGCAAACTGTGCATACAACTGACAATCTTTACTATGGGTACAGGCCACATCTATTTCCTTCAAAAACAATTAACAAATCTGATTTTCCTGCCATAAATATCGACACTATCAGGGATGACTTTAAAATCATTCAATACTAGATCGATTTATTCATGCTGAACAGCGCTTAGGGCGTTATTTGTCAAACAGCGTAACTAAATAGCTGTTCCAAATACCAGATCACTTGTAAATTTCCACGTTCGTGGTGAGCCCTTCGGTTTCGCTCAGGAGAGCCTTGTCGAACCATGAGCGTGGAAATACTGTGAATAGAGTGTTTAATCTGCTTGTCCTTCGAC
>JASBTR010000199.1 GCA_030148325.1 Gammaproteobacteria bacterium | reverse complement strand
TTTAAAGTCCCCGATAGGGGATCCGTAAATCCCACGCCTTTAGGCGGCAGGGATGGGATGCTAATCTAGGAGTTATGCAGAATTACAAGCATGGCGGCCATACGATATGGGATTGTAAATACCACCTGGTTTGGGTGACTAAGTACCGTTATCCGATATTAGGTGGAGATGTAGGATTGAGGTGTCGAGAGTTACTTCGAGAAATAGCACGTAGTAAGGAGATGATAATCTATGCGGGTTCGATCAATCGAGACCATGTGCATATGCTGCTGGGGATTCCACCAAATCTATCGGTGTCCAAAGCGGTACAGTTTCTGAAGGGTAAAAGCTCACATAAATTATTATCGGAATTTTCTTCGCTGAGGAAGCGGTATTGGGGTCAGCATTTGTGGGCGAGGGGATATTGGGTTGCTTCGAGTGGTAATGTGACAGATGAAGTCTGGAAGGAATATATCAAGAATCAGAAGCCAGATGATCCTGATGATGATTTTAGTGTGCTGTAATCGCCTTTAGGCGAAATGACCGGCTTTCAGCCGTAACCTGAAGCCACCGGCTTTTAGCCGGTGGAGTATTCACCCTTGGCGATATTCTCTACTGGCTGAAAAATGATCCCGCATTTGGTAAACAGGCTGTTTACCTGGACGATCGTGTTTATGAAGATCCAGTCTTTGTTGCCAGTCAGGCGGATATGGACAAACTGGCCGCGCAGGGTGTTAATATCATTGCTCCGCCAATGTGGGCGCTGGTAACGCTGGATAGTTTTGGCAAGGTTGTGCCTTCTGATTACGCCATCTATGCAAAGGCTGCCGGGCTGGATATTATTACCTGGACACTGGAACGTTCCGGCCTGCTGAAAAATGGTGGTGGCTGGTATTATCAGACCACAACGGCAGCTACCAATAATGATGGTGATGCCATGGTGATGCTGGATGTTCTGGCAAAGGATGTCGGTGTGATTGGCGTGTTCTCTGACTGGCCGGCAACCGTGACCTACTATGCCAATTGCATGGGACTGGAATAATCCCCCGCCTGTTTAGATAAGGAAACTTTGATTTAAAGAGGAACTGGGGTAGTCAGGCTACTTCGGTTCCTTTCTTTATACTCAAACATTTTCTGTATGTCGAAGTTTCTGTATGTGCCGGTACAGTGTGCGCTCGCTAATGCCCAGCATGTGGGCGGCTTTGGCGCGGTGGCCACTGGCTTCACTCAGAGCCGCGATAATGTTCTCATTGCTCAGACGACTGCGACGGCGAATCAGGGGTGGTGGGGGCGCAAGATTGTTCATGCCCTGTTTTTCTGTTTGCTTGCTGAGTTCGTCTTCGAAAACGATATGTTCGGGACGCAGGGCATCGTCACAGGCCAATATAGTGGCGCGTTCAATAATATTGCGTAGTTCACGGACATTACCGGGATATGGGTAGCCCAGCAGGGTTTCGATAACTTCAGCGGACAAAGGCAGGTGATTGTCGCCTTCGGGGATCTGGTGCAGGAAATGTTCACTTAGCGGGACAATGTCATCCTTGCGATCGCGCAATGGTGGTACATTGACCGGGAAGGCTGACAGGCGATAATAGAGATCCTGACGGAATTCCTTATTTGCCACCATACGTTGAATATTTCTGTTAGTGGCGGCAATGATGCGCACATCCACCTTAATGTATTCATTACCGCCAAGGCGACGAATGGTGCCGGTTTCAAGCACCCGCAGCAGCCTGGTTTGTAGAATCAGGGGTAACTCACAGAGTTCATCGATAAACAGAGTACCGCCGTTGGCGACTTCAAACAGACCTTTTTTACACTGACCGGCGCCGGTGAAGGCGCCCTTCTCATGGCCAAACAGTTCGCTTTCGATCAGGTTCTCGCCCAGAGTGCTGCAATCGACAACTACAAAGGGGCTGTTCGTCCGTTTTGAATAATGATGAACGTATTCGGCAACCTTTTCCTTACCGGAGCCGCTTTCACCCAATAGCAATACCGTCGAGGTAGTTGGTGCGACACGTTGTAGCAGGCTTAGCATATGCAAATAGGCAGGGGAACGGCCGACGAGTAGAGCATGTTCATTTTCATGCACATTTACGGTCTGCACATATTCTCCCATGAACATGACCTCACCCTTGTTATCCATGATTGGTGCAGCTTGTAACTGGACATATTCTTCATTGCCCTGGGTATCGTAATGGATGTGCATGACCTGGGTTTGTTGACCGCTGGTAAAGACCTCTTCCAGTGGGCATTGCTCGCCATGTTTACTGCAGGGCTCGGTGGAATGGTGTGACACTTCATGACAGCGGCGGCCGATGATATCATCACCATTAATCTGGTAATGCCTGCGATAGGCATTATTGGCCGCGATAATAGTATAGTCCTGATCAATAATGACGAAAGGGTCAGGGAAGATGTCGATTAGCTGTTCACAGGAAGGTTTACTATGCTCTTTCATTGTGTCTGTCCTGGTTGTCAGTCATAAGTATGGCATTATTTGTCATTATTGTCATGACTTTAAGTGACATATGTCATGACAATTAAAAAATAACCCATGTCAGTCAGGCTGACATGGGCTCCCGGACTGGCCAGGAAGAGGGGAGGGGTCAATGCAATTTTTCGATTCCCAGTGCCTTTAATATATACTTTTCGTACAGATTTTCGGTGGTGCCTTTTTTCATCTTCTTGATGAAATATTTTTCGAAAGCAACCTTAGCCAGATGCACCCATTTACCTTTTTTCATCCAGGCGACATTGCGCGGCGGGATCTGGGGCATGGCGACGAAGGCCACGCCGGTATCACCCATATCCGCCAGACAGATGGCGTTCCAGGTGCCTTCGTGTTGGCCTTCCTTGCCATTGATGGCATCGGCAATGTTGTGCGCTGTGGCGCAGACCATGCTCTCAATCATATAGCCGGTTTTCGGCGTACCCGTGGGGATGGGCGTGACTTCCACCGGAGGGATGGCGATACACACGCCTACAGCGTAAATATTCTCCCATTTTGGGTTGCGTTGGCAGGCGTTTACTTTCACAAAACCCCTTGGATTAACAAGATCCTCGCCTACATTGGCCACAGCATCCACGCCCTTGAAGGCGGGCAGCATCATGGAGTAACCGAAGGGCAGTTCATGTTCCTTGATGACCTCACCGGCCATGTTGTGTTCGGCTACATGCATCATGCCGTCCTCAACCTTTGTCACCTTGGCGTTGGTAATAAACTTGATGTCCTGGGCGCGTAGCTCGGCTTCCAGCATGCCTTTGGAGTCGCCGACGCCGCCCAGACCCAGATGACCGATATAGGGTTCGGAAGTGACGAAGGTCATGGGAACCTTGTTGCGGATCTTGCGCCGGCGCAGGTCATTATTCATGATGAAGGCAAACTCATAGGCGGGACCAAAGCAGGAGGCGCCCTGTACCGCGCCAACCACGATAGGCCCTGGCTCAAGCACGAAATCCTGCCAGTTCTCATACGCCACTTCGGCATGATCTACAGTGCAGACAGACTGAGTATGGCCGCGTGGCCCTAGCCCCTCGACTTCATCGAAGGCCAGCTTGGGACCGGTGGCGATGACCAGATAGTCATAATCGATGATTTGCCCGTCTGTCAGGTGTAACTGGTTGTTATCTGGCTTTATTTCGGTAACGGGGACAGGAATAAAGTCAATATTCTTCTTTTTCAGGCAGGGTTCAATCTTGAAGCTGATGTCTTCTCGTGTACGCCAGCCCACAGCAACCCAGGGGTTGGATGGAACGAAATGAAAGTTTTCAGAGTGGGAGACGACGGTGATTTTGTGGCTTTTGCCCACAGTTTCACGGATGTCATAGGCAGCCGGCATGCCGCCTGTGCTTGCGCCGATAATTACAATATGTGCCATGCGATTTACTCCTCAGGGGTTATGTGTTGCATGATAATTTCCAGTCTCGTGCTGGTTACGGTACCCATAAGTACTTAGTGAGCAGATTCCATGCCATTCGGTTGCAGCGTGGGAGGGCCGCGGTGTGATGCTTTTCTTGTGCCCGTATTGACACAGGCTATAATGCGCATTCCAAGAATTGATTATTATCAGGAGAAATTTATGTACGGATTTAGTACGCAGGTTAGCGGCGGTTTTGACGATGCGGTTGCTCGGGTTGTCGAGGAATTGCAGAAAGAAGGTTTTGGTGTTTTGACCGAAATTGATGTTAAGGCGGTAATGAAGAAAAAGCTGGATCTGGACAAGCGCCCCTACAAGATTCTGGGCGCCTGTAACCCGGTGCTTGCTAATAAGGCGCTGACAGCCGAGCCGGATATCGGCTTGCTCCTGCCCTGTAATGTCGTAGTCCGTGAAGAAGAAGATGGTTCAATTACGGTCGCATTCATGGATCCGGCTGCGGTACTGACGTTGGTGCAGAAAGAGGGTATTGCCGAACTGGCGGCTGAAGTAAAGGCCAAACTGGAACGAGTCCGAGATGCACTGAATGCCTGATGTTTGTAGTCGGATATCGGCAGGGATGAAGCCAGGTGTCCGTCGGGTGCAGGCGTGTTTTGTTGCGTTGGTGGGATAGTGTTTCCAAATTTTCCCGTTTTTTTGTTGCCTGGCGCCATTATGCGCTTCAAAAACGTGAAAATATGTTCACAGCCCCCACTCTGTTCGCTATGAACCCCCTGCGCGTCGACAGGCTCCTGGCAGGCTGAATATTATTTATACTACAATTGAAAATAATAGTAATCTAGTGCCCTGTCCTTGTGAAAATTGTGGGTTTTGCAATTAACACAGAGACAGGGCGCCAGTTGCCAATAACAGGGCCATCCTGAATCCAGTAGTCAAAAAGGGGAATCCAATGTCTGAACGTCGCCTCTATGTACGTAAGCTTATTGATGCCAGGGTCAGGATCTACCACTCATTATTCGGGACGCTCGACGGATGTATTCGAGACATATCTGAAGGTGGTTGCTGTGTGACACTGGATAATATATTTGAGATAGAGGATGATCTGTTCATGCAGGTACAGCGTAGCGAAGAAGAATTTGTAACGCTGAAACCTGTCAATATGGATGTGGTTTTCCGAATGAGCTGCATCCGTAAACTGGATAATGGTGTGGTGCTGCAATTTGAAGATTGTCAGGAAGGCACAATCAATGCTGATGCACTTTAGTCTATTCAGAGTCGGCGTGATGGCTTGAGCCGGGATAATAATAATTCTAATTAATGTTATTAGCCGAAATTCCGATATGTACCGAAAGTCAGGCTGACTGCATTCAGAAAAAGGAGAAGGGTATGGACGAAAAACGTTCACAGAGCAGAGTGAACACGGTTTCGAGGGTGAAGATCAGTCACAGCACCTTTGGCAGCAGAAGAGCATTGACGCGCAATATTTCTACAACGGGTGTTTACCTGGAACTACAGGATCAGCCGCAACTCCCGGTTGGCGCCCATATTCGCATGCAAATGCTGGATTCTGCGCGCCCTGATGTTTCATTTAATATGAAAGTTCTGCGAACTGACCGTCAGGGTGTGGCGCTTAAATTTGTGGACTATGAAGTTGAAGGCAAGCGTTTTAATATCAATGATCTCAAACAACATTGGCAAAACAATGTTGCACACTGAATTGTGAAAGACAGATTTTGGGAATATAAATCGCTTGAGGAGATGACAGATACAGAGTGGGAAAGCCTGTGCGATGGTTGTGGCCGTTGTTGTCTGAACAAGCTGGAAGATGAAGACAGCGGTGAAATTTATTACACTAATGTAGCCTGTCATTTACTGGATTTAGAAACGTGTTCCTGCAAGGATTACTCACGACGTCTGCAACGGGTCCCTGCCTGTATTAAGGTCGAGACACAGACAGCAGCGCAACTCAGAGAACTCCCTCATAGCTGTGCTTATCGGCGTTTAGCTAATGGTGCCCCCTTACCCGACTGGCATCCCCTGATTTCAGAAAACCCGGCCTCACTGCATGAGGCGGGTATTTCGGTACACGGCCGGGTTGTTTCCGAAGAATATATTCATCCCGATCAATTGCCCGAACACATTATTACCTGGGAATCGGCAAGATAATTTCAGGCCGTGTCGGTTAAGAAAAAAATACATAAATAACGGGAGGATAAATATGCCGAGTTTTGATATTGTTTCTGAATTTGAAATGCATGAAGCGGTCAACGCGGTTGATCAGGCTAACCGTGAGGTCACTACGCGTTTTGATTTCAAGGGCAGTGATGCAAAGTTTGAACTAAACAAGGATGTCGTTACTATGACCGCAGAAGCTGAATTTCAGTTGCAGCAGATGTACGATATCCTGCAGACCAAAATGAACCGGCGTGGTATCGATATAGCCTGCCTGGAACTGGGCGAGATGGAGCAACTGGGCAAAAAGGTGAAACAGAATGTAACCCTGCGCCAGGGATTAGATAGTGATCTGGCGAGAAAAATTGTGAAAATGATCAAGGATAAAAAAATGAAAGTGCAGTCAGCAATTCAGGGTGAAAAGGTGCGTGTCACCGGCAAGAAACGTGATGATTTGCAATCGGTGATTGCGCTTTTGAAAGAAGCGAAAATTGATATACCCCTGCAATTCAACAATTTTCGTGACTAAATATGAAACTTTTACATGTTAATAACGCAGAGGATGCGTAGTCGCAAAAATGATTGTTCTGGATCATGTATTATATACAATCCATGGTGCACATGAGGTTCTAAAAAAACCGTGTGGTTTCTGTGTTAGTGAAACCGGGTTTCATACTCGTGAGCAAGGTTTGTGAGAATAATGCATGAATGACCGTCATGATCTCGAGTTAGTGCTGCGATCCCGGATACCGATAGTGGTGCTTGAAACCCGGGAAGAAAGGCGGGCCATGGAGTTGTTGCGCTCGTTGATGACGGTAAGCGGGCAGCGCCTGTTTCGCTGGACCATAACCGAAGGACTGGTGTCAGTTGTTCATGGGCTGGCGTTGCAGGCGGAAACGGTAGAACCGGCAGCGGTCCTGTTGCAGATAAAAAATGATAAAAAAGAAGGCGTATATGTGCTGGTCGATTTTCATCCCTGGCTGGATGATCCCGTGCATGTGCGGTTACTCAAGGATATTGCCATTCAGTATGAAGAGTATGGTAAAACCGTTGTATTGCTTAGCCATAATCATGATATTCCAGCGGAGCTTTCGCATTATTGCGCCAGTGTCGGTCTGAGCCTGCCGGACAGGGAAAAAATTGCATCAATTGTGCGTGAGACAGCAGCAGACTGGTCACGTGCACATGCCGGCCAGCGGGTCAGAGCAGACAAATCAACACTGGATAAACTGGTAGCTAATTTGTCCGGCCTGACTGTCGTTGAAGTGCGCAGGCTTGCGAAGCGAGTAATTTATGATGACGGTGCGATCAATGCGGATGATCTCCCCCGCCTGTTAAAAGCAAAATATGAATTACTGAATCGCGATGGTGTTCTGCAATACGAATATGATACAGAAGAATTCTCACAGATCGGTGGTTTCGCGCGCATGCGGGAATGGCTGGCGCAACGCAAAAACAGTTTCCACGATGAAAATACGGTGCTCGATCGGCCTAAAGGAATTTTGTTGCTCGGGGTGCAGGGCTGTGGCAAAAGTCTTGCCGCCAAAGCCACAGCGGGCGACTGGGGTTTGCCCCTGCTACGCCTGGATGTGGGCGCTATATTCAACAAGTTTCATGGTGAAACTGAGCGTAACCTGCGTGAGACATTGAAAGCCGCCGAAGCGATGGCGCCCTGTGTGCTCTGGATTGATGAAATTGAAAAAGGCTTCTCGATTTCGGCCAATGATAATGGCACATCAAAGCGAGTGCTGGGAACATTGTTGACCTGGATGGCGGAAAATAAAAAATCTGTTTTTCTGGTGGCAACGGCCAATGAAATTGATGCCCTGCCCCCTGAGTTGATTCGTAAGGGACGCATGGATGAAATATTTTTTGTCGATTTGCCGGATCTTTCCACGCGCCGTAATATTTTTGAAATCCATTTGCGCAGGCGGGAACAGGACCCTGTCCATTTCAGTCTTGCCGAACTGGCGCGCAAAAGCGAGGGCTTTTCCGGTGCAGAAATTGAGCAGGTTGTTGTTTCCGCATTGTATTCGGCCAGGGCGCAGAACTGCTCTTTATCTGATGAGCTGATGATGGAAGAAATAGAGCAGACCCGGCCACTTTCGGTATTGATGGCCGAGAAAATTGAAGCGTTGCGAGATTGGGCTGGAAACAGAACGGTCAGTGCAAACTAATTATATATGGCCACACATTTCTGTAAGTATCATCCGGAGATAAAAGCAAACTGGCATTGTGATGGCTGTAATATTGATTTTTGCCACCAATGTATTGATTCCGATGCAGTAGAACAGGCGGCTTGCCCGATTTGCGGTGAGATGATGATGTCACAGGGCATCAGTTTAATTCCGCCTTTGTGGAACCGGATATCCCAGTTCTTTCTTTACCCTCTTCATTTGCAGCCCCTGCTGCTGATACTGACGCTGGTTGCTGTCAATTTCATTGCCTCAGCCAACATGCTGGGGTTTCTGGTACAGATGCTGGTATTTATTATTTTTACGAAATATGCCTATGTGGTCATGATCTCAATCGCCAGAGGCAGGATGAAACCGGAGAAGATTCACTGGGTCATGTTCAGTGAAGATCTTGAAATACCGTTCAAACTGTTGTTTGTTATTTTCTGTTACGGCTTATTTAACACACTGGTACAGAACAATGTCAGCGAGACAGGGTTTAATCTGAGTCTGCTGCTGTCAAGTTTTCTGTTTCCGGCCAGCATCATGTTGCTGGCAAGCAGCAGGCATTTTTTCAGGGCGATTAACCCGTTCGCTATCGCCAAACTGATTAAGACAGTTGGCCTGTCCTATATCATTTTATTTGTTTTCCTGGGCCTGCTGATAATCGGGTTGCTGGCAGCCCATAAACTGCTGTTCGCAAGTATTCCCGCTTATCTGTTTGTTTCTGCGGCATTGCTTGTTGTGATGTATTTTGTCCTGGTGATGTTTAGTATGATGGGCTATGTCCTGTACCAGTTCCATCATCAGTTAGGCTATGTCGATGATGTGGTTGGGGATGCAGAGTCCGCGACAGATAAAAATGAACATGGCATCGATATTCTCCTGCAGGAGGGTAAGTATGCTGAAGCCGTGAATCGACTGGCCGAGGCGGTAGAACAGAATCCGAATAATTTTTCCCAGCGTGAACGCCTGCACCGGATTCTGTCTTCGATAGGAGACAAAAAAGGCCTGCAGACTTATAGTGCAGATTATATCGTCAGGTTGCTATTGTCGGGGAAACCCAGTGAGGCTATCCGGGTTTATATGGAATGTCACAAGCTGGTTCCTGACTTCAAACTCCAGGGCGCAAAGCATCGTTATGAAATGGCGCGCCTTCTGGTAGGTAGCGGGCAGTCACGCGCCGCACTTTCCCTGTTGAATGACCTGCATCGTGATTACCCCAGTTATGAAGGAATTCCCAGCGCCTATCTATTGGTGGCGCGGATTATGTTTGAATATTTCAGCCATGAAGATAAGGCTCGAAAAATACTGGAATATCTGATGCAGAAATACCCCAACCACCCGGCGCGGGAAAAAATCCAGTCCTATCTGGGTATGTTAAACAGCATTTCATCTCATCAGGCTCCGGGATAAATATGTGGGTTTAATCTCTACGGGTTTAATTCCCCATAGCTTGCTGTGATTAATATTAACCGCCAGGACGCAACGCACGCCAGGAATTTTTTGGCTAAAACTTGGCGTCCTTTGCGTCCGGGCGGTTCAGGTTGTTCCTTTGACTAATACCCCGTAGCTTGCTGCGGGGTTGTTTATTAGGCATCTCGCTCCATGG
>JASBTR010000058.1 GCA_030148325.1 Gammaproteobacteria bacterium | reverse complement strand
CTAACGGAATACCGAAAAGTTCCCCCGCCACCGAAATAAACCACCCCGCAGCAAGCTACGGGGTATTAGTCGAAGGAACAATCTGAACCGCCAGGACGCAAAGGACGCCAGGAATTGTTTGGCTAAAACCTGGCGTCCTTTGCGTCCTGGCGGTTAATATTAATCACAGCAAGCTGTGGGGAATTAAACCCGTAGAGATTAAATCTTCTGCATAGGAGTGGGGTTGGTTACAGCGACTTCATTAATAACAAAATCCTTGAACGCCTGCGCCACCGGGGACAGGCGCTTGCCCCGCCGCTGCACCACATACCAATGGCGCAGGATGGGAAATTCCCGCACATTCAGCACCACCAGCCGCCGCGCCTCCAGCTCCAGCTCCAGCGTATGGATGGAGACAATACCCAGCCCCAGACCCGCTTCCACTGCCTGCTTGATGGCCTCATTAGAGGTCATTTCCATACCGGTACTCAGGCTCACATCATGCTCACCAAAGAAACGCTGCATAGCGATCCGGGTACCGGAACCAGATTCCCTCACCACGAAGGTTTCCTTCTGCAGGGCTTCAAGAGCCAGCTCCTTCGCTGTGACCAGCGGATGATCCGGCGCGGCAATCACCACCAGCGGATTGTCCATGAACACCGTTGCTTCCAGATCCCGATCTTCAGGCGGCTTGCCCATGATCACCAGGTCTTTTTCATTCAGCTCCAGCTGCCGCAACAGGGTTTCACGGTTGGTCACATCCAGACTAAACGTCGTACCTTCATATTTACGGGAAAATGCGGCCAACAGACGGGTAGTAAAATAATTGGCTGTCGAGGCTACCGAGATATCCAGACGCCCACGCTGGATACCTTTTATATGTTCCAGCACTTCCTCCAGTTCTCTCAGCTGCCCGGCAATGCTGCGGCAATAATGATGCATTTCACGCCCGGCCTCGGTGAGATAAATCTGCCTGCCCATTTTTTCAAACAGGGGAAGACCAATATTTTCTTCTAACTGCTTGATTTGCATAGAAACAGCAGGCTGACTGAGGTGCAGCTCCTGCGCAGCCTGGGTATAGCTCAGACAGCTGGCAACCGCTTCAAACACCCTCAATTGTCGGAAAGTTACATTCATAAGGTTTAGCTTATGCTTTTAATTAAAATATCTGAATTTTAATTATGAATGATTCCCCGTATAGTCGCAAACCATAAAGGCAGGCGGTGACACAAATTTATTACCGGCCACAGGAGAGTCACATTGACACGCTACCCTCCGGCAATTGCCTATAAGAATTTCGTACCTTTAATTTTATTTTGAGGAGTTTTAAACATGGCTTTATTAGACCAGACAGGTCGTTATACAGACCTGAGCTTAAACGAAGACAAATTGCTCGCCGATGGCAATCACATTCTTGTTGCCTACACCATGGAACCGGCCGAAGGTTATGGCTACCTGGAAGCGGCGGCTCACTTTGCTGCTGAATCTTCAACCGGCACCAATGTTGAAGTATCAACGACTGACGATTTCACCAAGGGCGTCGATGCGCTGGTTTACTTCATCGACGAAGCCAAAGGCATCATGAAGATCGCCTATCCTAACGAGCTGTTCGACCGTAACATCATCGATGGTCGCGCCATGCTGGTTTCCTTCCTGACCCTGACGATTGGTAACAACCAGGGCATGGGCGATATCAAAAACTCCCAGATGCAGGATTTCTATATTCCGCCGAAAATGCTGCAACTGTTCGATGGTCCTGCAATGGATATCTCCGACCTCTGGCGTATCCTCGGCCGTCCAATCAAGGATGGCGGCTATATCGCCGGCACCATCATCAAACCCAAACTGGGCCTGCGTCCCGAGCCTTTTGCCGAAGCGGCTTACCAGTTCTGGCTCGGTGGCGACTTCATCAAGAATGATGAGCCTCAGGGCAACCAGGTTTTCTGCCCCACCAAGAAAGTGATTCCTTTAGTCGCCGACGCCATGAAACGTGCACAGGACGAAACCGGCGAAGCGAAACTGTTCTCCGCCAACATCACGGCCGATGATCACCATGAAATGTGTGCTCGCGCCGACTATATCCTGGAAACCTTCGGCGAAAACGCCTCTCACGTTGCCTTCCTGGTTGACGGTTATGTCGGCGGCCCGGGCATGGTGACAACCGCTCGTCGTCAGTATCCTGGTCAGTACCTGCATTACCATCGTGCA
Organism: Gammaproteobacteria bacterium; assembly: GCA_030148325.1. Taxonomy (GTDB): domain Bacteria; phylum Pseudomonadota; class Gammaproteobacteria; order UBA6429; family Thiohalophilaceae; genus JAADGZ01. The sequence continues at coordinate 7,512 of JASBTR010000058.1, read as the reverse complement.
GGTCACGGTGCGGTTACTTCACCTTCATCCAAGCGTGGTTACACAGCCTACGTACTGGCCAAGATGTCTCGTCTGCAGGGCGCATCCGGTATCCATGTCGGCACCATGGGCTACGGCAAGATGGAAGGTTCCAAGGATGACAGAATCATCGCTTACATGATCGAACGCGACAGCTGCACAGGTCCTTTCTATCATCAGGAATGGTATGGCATGAAACCGACTACGCCAATCATCTCCGGCGGTATGAACGCCCTGCGTCTGCCCGGCTTCTTCGAGAACCTGGGCCACGGTAACGTCATCAACACTGCCGGCGGTGGTTCCTACGGCCACATCGACAGCCCGGCTGCCGGCGCGATTTCCCTGCGTCAGGCCTACGAATGCTGGAAAGAAGGCGCCGATCCCATCGAATACGCGAAAGAGCATAAAGAATTTGCCCGCGCATTCGAATCATTCGAGCACGATGCCGACGCACTCTTCCCGGGCTGGAGAGACAAGCTGGGCGTTCACAAGTAAGCCGAACGCACAGTTTGAAAAAACCCCCGCTCGCCGGGGGTTTTTTTTCTATAATTAAATAGCATATAAGATTGTCGGTTTATATTTTTAACCGCCAAGACGCAAAGGACGCCAAAACTTATCAGTGTTAAGGAGAACACTATGCCAGAAATGAAAGAATCATCCCTAAAACTGGATATCGTTGCACAGAAAACAATTGGTGCAGCAATAGAAGTACATAAATATCTTGGGCCAGGCTACATGGAAAGTACTTATGAAGAAGCATTGTCCATAGAACTGGGTTTACGGAACATAAGATATCAACGTCAACCCGAAATCACCATCCGATATAAAAATAGAGATGTTAGCAAAGGACGATTAGATTTATTGGTGGAAGACATTCTTATTGTCGAATTGAAAACTGTAGAAAATTTGTTACCCATACATAAAGCACAGATAATATCCTATCTTAAAGCGACAAATTTACAGTTAGGATTGTTAATTAACTTTAACCACGCAACTTTAAAACAAGGCATAAAACGTATCATTTATTCCAATTAACTTCCTGGCGTTCTTTGCGTCTTGGCGGTTTAATCAGGAAACAGTCAGGTAAATAATATGAGCGATATAAACATCGAACAATACAAGATTACTGAAGAACCCTTTTACGAAGCACAGAAAGATGAAGTGGCTTTATACCAGGCGGCTTATGATGCGCGCCTGCCTGTGATGATAAAAGGCCCAACCGGTTGTGGTAAATCACGCTTTATTGAATACATGGCCTGGAAACTGGGCAAGCCTCTAATCACCGTGGCCTGTAACGAGGACATGACCGCCTCCGATCTGGTTGGCCGCTATTTGCTGGATGCCAACGGCACGCGCTGGCTGGATGGTCCCTTAACTATTGCAGCACGCATCGGTGCTATTTGCTATCTGGATGAAATTGTTGAAGCCCGCCAGGATACCACGGTGGTGATTCATCCGCTTACCGATCACCGTCGTACCTTGCCGCTGGATAAAAAAGGTGAACTGGTTGACGCACACCCGGATTTCCAACTGGTTATATCCTATAACCCCGGCTATCAAAGCCTGATGAAAGATTTGAAACAGTCTACCAAACAGCGCTTTAGCGCGCTGGATTTTGATTATCCGGACACGAAAGTTGAAGTCGAGATTGTTAGCAAAGAAGCCGGCATCGATGAAGACACCGCAGCCAGGCTGGTGAAAGTCGCACATGCTGCCCGCAACCTGAAAGGCCACGGTCTGGATGAAGGCATATCCACTCGACTACTGGTTTATGCCGCCAATCTAATGAACAAGGGCATTGAGGCCAAAGCCGCCTGCCGCATGGCACTGGTACGACCGATTACTGATGATGAGGATATTCGCAGCACCCTGGATCATGCTGTTGATAGTATTTTTGCTTAAAGACAAAAAATCAAAATCTTTAACCACAGAGGACACAGAGAAAAGCATTTTCTGGGTACTGCGCCTACGGCGCAGTACAATGAAAACCTCTGTGCCCTCCGTGTCCTCTGTGGTGAAAAAATAAATCATGAACGAAACCGAACTACAACCATACCGCGATAAACTCAAATGCAACTTCGAACAAATCGAAGACTGTTTTGAAGACTACGTTCTGGATGCCCTGCGCAATTTAAGCAACGACGGTATCGAGAAATACTTCTCAGGTGCATCACTGGTCTGCATGATCGGGCGCGGCTGGGAACCGGTGATGATTTATCTGGAAGAAATGCCGGATATGGCTCAGCGTCTGGGCGAGCCCATACTGGAAATCGTTTCCAAATGTGTATGGGATATGTCACGCACACCAAATGGCAAAGCGATTCCACCGTTTATGCAATGCCTGCCGGAAGCCTCACGCCGCCTGGGGACCCTGGAGCAAATGCAGCATTTTCTCGATATTATTTTCGAGATGATGGATGCCACTACGACATCGGTTCATGGCCATCATAAAACGCACTCCAGCCAGGGACTTCCAGAGCTATTAAAACAAATACCCTATCTGTTAAACCAATTGTCACTCGAAGGACTGAAAAACTGGATCGAATATGGTGTGCGTAATTACAGCAAGCATCCGGAACGCCAGAAGGATTATTTCAGTCTGCAATCTGCGGACAGCAAGGCCATGCTCCAGCGCGAGCGCCACGGAACCCTGTTTATGGATAACGAACGCAAGCTGGACATGTATTTGCGCAGCATGTGGCAGGACGAATCTTATTTTGTACCGTACTCACTCGGTTTCGACGAGTTACGAAAACCTGTGCCTTATTATGATCATCTGGGTATTCGGATTCCAGATGTCTATGATGATTTAAACGGTGTATCAGGGCTTAATCGCTATCGCGCCACCATTGCGCATATCGCTGCGCATCGAAAGTGGACCACAGCCATTGTTGCAGATAACTTCAGCCCCTTTCAGCGGATTGCGATCGAGCACCTGGAAGATTCACGGGTGGAATACCTTATGTTCAAGGAATACCCCGGCCTGCGTAAATATTTTCTGGCCCTGCACCCGAAACCGGTTGAAGGCGCCTGTGATCCGGAAAAAGAATCCTGTATTCGCCATCGTCTGGCGATGCTGTCCCGCGCTATTCTGGACGAAAATCATGGCTACACCAACAAACATATTCTAGATTTTGTTGAGCGTTTTTACAAAGCGGTGGAAAATGATGGCGGCAGCACCAAAGCCATGGCCGACATTGCAGTATTATTTATTGCCCGCACCCGTCTGCAAAGTGATCAATCACCCAACATTCGCTTCGAAAACACCGAAGTCGATTACCGTGATGATAACCGCCATATGTGGGTATTTATCGAAGAGGGTGATGAGGAAGAAGCCTTTGAAGATAAGCGTGACGTTGAACCGGAAAAACTGGACACTGACAAACTGCCCCCCCGCCATTATTCAGAGTGGGATTACAACACACACACCTTCAAACCTGACTGGGTAAGCCTGTATGAATCCATCCATCCGAATGCAAACGCCGCTGATATTGATACGATTCTGAATAAACATAAATCACTGGCTAAGCAGTTAAAGAAAATTCTGGACCTGCTCAAACCGCAGCAATATATGCGCGTGCGTTACCAGGAAGAAGGCAGTGAGCTGGATCTGGATGTCGCTATTCGTTCATTGATTGATTACAAGTGTGGCGCGCAACCCGACCCGCGTATAAACATGAGTCACAAACATGACGGTCGTGATATCGCCGTGATGTTACTGCTGGATTTATCCGCCTCACTCAATGAAATCTCAGTTGGATCAGATCAAAGTATTTTGCAACTGAGTCAGGAAGCCGTATCGTTATTAGCCTGGACTATCGAACAACTCGGCGATAAATATGCCATTGCCGGCTTTCATTCGGATACCCGGCACAATGTTCGCTATTATCACATCAAGGGTTACAGCGAGCATTTCGATGACTCGGTAAAAGCACGGCTTGCCGCCATGGAAGCCGGTTTTTCTACGCGCATGGGGGCAGCTATTCGGCATGCGGCGCACTATTTGGAAGCACAGAAAGCCGACAAAAAATTATTACTGATACTCACCGATGGCGAGCCTTCGGATATCGATGTCGATGATGAACAATATTTGATTCACGACACCAAAAAAGCAGTCGATGAAATTTCCTCCAAAGGCATGTACAGCTACTGTATCAGTCTGGACAAAAAAGCGGATGACTATATTCAGGATGTTTTCGGAACCGGCGGGTATACTGTTATTGATAACATTGAAAAATTGCCTGAGAAATTGCCGTTGTTGTTTACGGCCCTGACATCTTAAAAGCTTATTCACCACAGAGGGCACGGAGGACACAGAGAAAAGCCTTTTTAAATTTGTTTGCGTAAAGTGCAAACAATATAAAACCTCCGTGTCCTCTGTGGTAAAAATATTTTTTTAACACATAGAATTCACATGAGTAACCGAATTACCGCATCGATTCTATTTTGTTTTAGAGGAGAAAGTCATTCTCCCTCACTCGAGCTGGATTTAGATCAGCACATGCATGCCGGCGGAAAAATCCCGGACCTGTATCCATTGATAGCCAGGGCCAATAACTTTGATCTGTATTCCTATGAATACGAAATGATGCAGGCTGAACCGATCAGGTTCAGTGATCCCGTGGGGATGGTTGCCGATCATATCAGCGAAAATAATCTGGATTATGAGGCGTTTGAAGCCGCCTGGCATAAAGACAAAATAATCGAACAGCTGCAGGAGATTGCCACCAGCACCCTGTCCATCAGCGATCTGGCGCAACATCCGGAATTAATGGAGGCCCTGTTACAGGCCTATCAGCTTGGAAAAAACAGCCAGGAAAAATAGAATCCGGCCTGACATGCACATGCTAATGTAGGTGCGCCTTCAGGCGCACATTGTTCGCATGAATGCGAACCTACAACGCCTTCGCCGGTCGCATTGTAGAATCTCACTTCGTGAGCTTCATTCAATACTTCCTACGAGTGCTTCGCACTCTCCGGTCGCACCATAGAACCTCCCTACGTGAGTTTCCCGTAGAATCCCTTCGGGCTTCATTACGGATTCCCTAATCTTGCTTCGCAAGATTCTGGTCACATTTGGCACTTCCTACGCTTCGCTCCGGTCGCATCATGAGCCAGAGAACTGGGAGGGTGCCGATGACCAGCATCAGGGCGGCGGGGGCGGCGAGTTCGAGCATTTCTTCGCTGGCTTCAATCCAGATCCGCACCGGCAGGGTATCAAACCCGGTCGGGCGCAAAATCAGGGTGGCGGGTAATTCTTTTAAGGTATCAATGAACACCAGCACCCAGGCGCTTACCATGCCGCCGCTAAGCATGGGCAGGATGATGCGGCGTAGATTTTCAAAGGTGCCGGCGCCGAGGCTGCGGGCGGCCTGCTCAATTGAAGGCGTCAATTGCTGTACCGCCGCTTCCTGTGCCTGTATCGCCAGCGGCAGGAAGCGCACGACCATGGCCATCACCAGCACCGCCAGTCCGCCGTAGATCATGGGCAGCTGCGCCAGCACAAATGCAAGAATACCCAACGCAATTACCGGGCCCGGCAGGACGAAACCAATACTCGATACGTGTAGATAAAGCTGGCTCAGGTGATTGCGAGCACGTGCATGATAGAGTGCGACCGGTAAGGCGGCAAAGACGGTGATACTTGCCGCCATGATGCTGACACTGAGCGAATTGCCAACATACCCCCAGAACTCTTCGCTGATCAGATCTTCACGCCAGGCTTCCCAGCTCCAGTGCAGCATCCAGGCCAACGGCAAGGCAAAAGCAAACAGGGTTATCAGCCCCAGCCAGAACCAGATCATCAGTGTTTCAAATAATGTTGCAGGCGGTGCTTCAAAACGCTTTGACTGGGCGCTGCCGTAATAGCGCTGGCGATTACGAAAGAAACGTTCCAGCACCAGGAAGGTCAGGCTCAATGACACCAGCACCAGACTCAGGCCTGCGGCTGACTGGTAATCAAAACGACCGCTCATCTGTAAATAGATGCTCAGGGTAAAGGTCTGGAAACGCAACATACTTACCGCGCCAAAGTCCGAAAGGACATGCAACACCACCAGCGCCAGCCCTGCAGCGATAGCCGGACGCAGCAGAGGCAGGTTAACCTTCCAGAACACCTGCGAAGGTGTAGCACCGTGAATACGCGCCGCTTCATCCAGATCTTTCTGTGAGCGGGACAGCGCATCGCGCACCAGCAGAAAGACATAGGAAAAACCGGCCAGCGTCAACACAAAGGTCACCCCGGCAATATTATAAAGTTCGGGAACCGGCGTATCAGCGAACAGGACATGCCAGAGCCGGCCCAGCCAGCCGTCTTCTTCCATAAGACTGGTATAGATATGAGCGAAAACATAGGTGGGAATCGTGAGCGGCAGGATCATCAACCATACGGCCAGCCGTCGGCCAAAGAAATCGCGCCGACCTACCCACCAGGCGGCCGACACCCCCAGTAGCATTGCGCCCAGCCCTACCAGCAGGGCCAATGACAGGGTATTCCACAACAGCCCCGGCAGGCGGGAACTCCACAACCGCATCCAGGCATCGCCACTCAACTGCAGGCTGTTATAGGCAACGAAGATCAGCGGAATCGCCGCTGACAGCGCGACCAGCAGCGCCAGGGTGCTACGAAAGCTCAGACGTACAGGTAAGTGACGAGTGACGAGTGACGAGTGACGAGGATCCATACTTTATATGATAAGGGGCGGGTGAACGATGAATCCTTGCCACTCGTCACTCGGCCCTCGTCCCTTTATCTAAGGCATGCCAACCGATTCAATCAGATCCAGCGTGGCGCTGCGCAATTCACCCAGCTTGACCATCGGCACATCGGCCACCTTGTAACTGCCCGCCGGTGGAACGTCTGCAGCAGCGGGGATACCGGGACGAGTGGGATATTCGCGGTTGACCTGGGCGAAAAGTTTCTGCCCTTCATCTGAAACCAGAAACGCCATAAACTTCTCAGCCGCATCACTATGCTTCGTATACTTGCTCACGGCCGCGCCGGCTACATTCCAGGCCACACCCATGCCATCCTGATCCGGCAGAACAATTTTGATCGACGCATTCGGGTGTTTGGCCAGATGGCGATAAATATAATAATGGTTGACCAGCCCAACTGATTTCTTACCTACCGCCACGGCCTTGACGATCTTGCTGTGCTTGTTGAAGACACTGCCTTCGACATTGCGCTTCATGCCTTCCAGCCAGGCGCGGGTTTTCTCCTTACCGGCCTTGAACATATACACGGTCACCCCGGCGATATAACTTTCATTACCGCTGTGGGTAATGGCCAACCTGCCCTGCAGGCGTGGATCCGCCAAATCAAACACCGATTTCACAAAGTCGGCATCATGCTTTTTCGTGCTCACTACCAGCACCCGCGCTCTTGCCGAGACCCCCAGCCAGGTTTTATCCGGCGCCCGATAGTTGGCGGGAATAGTATTGACGATGGCATCCGGCAGGGGTTTGAACAGATTAAATTCACTGCCTTTTTGC
>JASBTR010000057.1 GCA_030148325.1 Gammaproteobacteria bacterium | reverse complement strand
TCGACAAGCTCACCACGAACGTGGAAATTCACAAGTGTTCTGGTATTTGGAACGCTTATTTAGCCTGAAATGATGCGCTTCGTTTCACTCAGCACATCCTACTTTATAATATCTGGACACCCTTTTGGAACAGTTATTTAGGCCTGGCCAGGCAGCACGATACGCGGTTTCTCCGCACGGCGGTAGAGGGCGCAAATGTGGCCAATGGCCTGAATCGGTTCGGCTGAGGTTTGCTCAATAATACTGTCGATCATCTTCTGGCGGGCGGCTTTGTCAGCCGCATTGAGACGCACCTTGATCAGTTCATGATGCTCCAGCGCGACGTTGATTTCAGCAATAACGTTTTCCGTGAGGCCGGCCTGGCCGATAATTACAACGGGTTTGAGTGGATGGGCGAGTTTGCGCAAATGGCTGCGCTGGGCTTTGCTAAGAGGCATAGTATTTAAGATACAGGATACAAGGTACAAGATACAAGCTAAATGCAGACACCAGGGTGCAAGTTGATACGGGGGGGGGTGTTCGACCTTGTATCTTTTCCCTTGTATCTTGTATCTTTGTTTTCTATGAGTAAAAAAAATCGAACTAAATCCAGCGGCAAATGGTTGCGGGAACATTTTGACGATGTCTATGTCAAACGAGCGCAGCAGGAAGGTTATCGTTCGCGGGCGGTCTACAAGCTGCTGGAGATTGACGAGAAAGATAAATTGCTTCGGCCTGGTATGACTGTGGTCGATCTGGGCGCGGCGCCTGGCAGCTGGTCGGAAGTGGCGGTGAAAAAAGTCGGTCACAGGGGGCGAGTAGTGGCGCTGGACATTCTGCCCATGGATAGCATTGCCGGGGTGGAGTTTATTGAGGGGGATTTCCGTGAGCAGGAAATCTATGATCAACTGCTGGAAGTGATGGGCGATGAGCCGGTAGACCTTGTAATTTCAGATATGGCACCCAATATTAGTGGTTTGAAGGCCGTCGATCAGCCTCGTGCCATGTACCTGGCCGAACTGGCGCTGGAAATGGCGAAAAAAATCCTCAAGGAAGGCGGGGATTTGCTCGTTAAAGTATTTACCGGTGAAGGGCTGGATGAGTACAAAAAGGTGATGCGGCCGGCATTTGATAAAATCATTGTGCGCAAGCCCGGCGCATCCCGTCCTCGTTCTCCTGAGATCTACTTATTGGCCCGAGGTTATAGAAGTAGATCATAATGTGTAGTAACGTAACTATTATGAAGATTGCCCGGAAAAGCCGGGAAATAGAGGAATTAAATTGAACGACCTGACCAAGAATATCCTGTTGTGGGTGATTGTTGCGATCATCCTCATGTCCGTTTTCAATAATCTGACCCCGACCGGTTCCGATAGCAAAATTGGCTATTCTGATTTTCTGCAGAATGTGAAGCAGAATCAGGTGCGTGAAGTGCTGATTATGGGCCGCAACATCACCGGGGTGATGCAAAACGGTACCCGCTTCAGCACCTACAGCCCGGAAACCAGTAATTCCGCCCTGATTGGGGATTTAATGAACAATGGCGTGAAGATCAACGCCAAGCCCATGGAACAGTCCATCTGGACTCAGATTTTCATCTCCTGGTTCCCCTTCCTGTTGATTATCGGGCTCTGGATTTTCTTCATGCGCCAGATGCAGGGCGGCGGCGGTGGCCGTGGCGCCCTGTCCTTTGGCAAAAGCAAGGCGCGCCTGCTGGGTGAAGATCAGATCAAGATTACCTTCAATGACGTCGCCGGGGTGGACGAGGCCAAGGAAGAAGTCTCCGAGCTGGTGGAATTTCTGCGCGATCCGGGCAAATTCCAGAAGCTGGGCGGCAAGATCCCGCGTGGTGTACTGATGGTGGGGTCACCCGGTACGGGTAAAACCCTGTTGGCCAAGGCCATTGCCGGTGAGGCCAAGGTGCCGTTTTTCACCATTTCCGGTTCCGATTTTGTCGAAATGTTCGTCGGCGTAGGCGCCTCCCGAGTGCGTGACATGTTTGAGCAGGCCAAGAAGCATGCGCCCTGCATTATTTTTATCGACGAAATCGACGCCGTCGGCCGCCATCGTGGCGCAGGCCTGGGCGGCGGTCATGATGAGCGTGAACAGACGCTTAACCAGTTGCTGGTGGAAATGGACGGTTTTGAAGGCAATGAAGGCGTTATCGTCATCGCCGCCACCAACCGCCCCGATGTGCTGGATCCGGCTTTGCTGCGTCCCGGTCGTTTCGACCGCCAGGTCGTGGTGCCGCTGCCGGATATGCGCGGTCGTGAGCAGATCCTGAAAGTTCACATGCGCAAGGTGCCGGTATCGGACAATGTCAATGCCAAGACCATCGCCCGCGGCACGCCTGGTTTTTCCGGCGCAGATCTGGCCAACCTGGTCAACGAAGCCGCATTGTTTGCCGCGCGCGCCAACAAGCGCCTGGTGGAAATGGAAGAGTTTGAGAAAGCCAAGGACAAGATCATGATGGGCGCCGAACGCAAGTCCATGGTCATGGGTGAGGATGAGAAAAAACTCACGGCCTACCATGAGGCGGGGCACGCAATTGTCGGCCTGAGTGTGCCATCGCATGATCCCGTCTACAAGGTGAGCATTATTCCCCGTGGCCGCGCGCTGGGTGTGACCATGTTTCTGCCACTGGAAGACCGTTACAGCTACAGCAAGGAACGGCTGGAAAGTCAGATCGCCAGCCTGTTTGGCGGGCGCATTGCCGAAGAGCTGATTTTCGGTTCGGATAATGTCACTACCGGCGCTTCCAACGATATTCAGCGCACCACCGAGCTGGCGCGCAATATGGTCACCAAATGGGGTTTGTCGGAAAAACTGGGGCCGCTGACCTACAGCGAGGAAGAAGGTGAAGTATTCCTCGGCCATTCGGTAACCCAGCACAAGAATGTGTCTGATGAAACCGCGCACATCATCGATGAGGAAATCAAGAATATTGTCGAACGCAACTACAAACGCGCGCGGCAGATCCTGGAGGAGAACATCGATATACTGCACGCTATGGCCGATGCGCTGATCAAGTTTGAAACCATTGACAAGGATCAGATTGACGACATTATGGAAGGTCGGACACCGCGCAATCCGGATGGCTGGGACGACAATGAACCGCCTTCGGATGTGCAGAGTCGGCCGGTAGATAATAAGGACGACAAGGACAACAAGGACAACAAGGACAAGAAGGACAAGAAGGACAAGAAGGGCACGATTGGCGGCCCTGCCGGTGAACATTAAAAAAATGTAAAAAAATGGGGTCAGAGTAAAATTTTCTGGATGTCATTTATTCAAGGAAAGTGAGAGTAAAAAATTTTACTCTGACCCCATTTTTAGACCCCATTTTTAAGCACCCCGAAATCGGGGTGTTTTTCATTGGCACAGAAGTAAAATAAAAAAAGGACGCGACTGATGGTGCAGGTACCTGAAAAACAACAGCAGATCCTCATCGCACACGCCGGCCTGATCCACCGGGTGGTGAAGGCCTGTGCGAATCGAGCGCATGCGCCGGATCTCGACCAGCTACTGTTTCAGGCGGAGCAGAACGACTGGCGTGCGCTGGTCCGGGCGATTCGAAGGATACTCAGGGGGGAACGCAATCTCGCGGCTTTCCAGGATATTGATGATGAAGATCGGGTTATCCTCGAGTCCATCCTGCGCGGGATTCAGAATCCGGAAACCCTGCCCAGTATGAATGGCGATTATGATCCCAAAGTGGCTGCGCCGGGGATTGCCTCAATGGTGCATACGGTGCGCCGAGGTAATGTTGAGGCTTTGCAGGTGGTATCACATGGCGGTGCAGATGCATCAGGCAGGCGGGGACATGGGGCGGCTGGCAGCTATTATGCGTCCACTGATAGAAGGCGAGCGGGATCCGGACAGGCTCTGCGAAGGATTTACTGAATCCGGGCAGCAGCTGGTGCTGGACATACTTGCCGAGCTGACCCGGCTCGAGGCTGACTAATAAAAGATAATTAACGCAGAGACGCGAAGTCGCAAAGAACGCAAAGGAAAATCGTTATATAGTTTTTTACTGCTTAATCTCTACGACTTCGCGTCTTTGCGTTTAATACACAACAACCGTATGGGGAAAAACTAGCTACATGAATGCGTTGGCGAGCTGTCACGGCCGAAGTCTGAATCTTTCGCATCCCCGTATCATGGGGATACTCAATGTGACCCCCGATTCCTTTTCCGATGGCGGCCGTTTTCTGAAACCAGATGATGCCCTGCGTCAGGTGGAAAAAATGCTTACCGAAGGTGCGGATATCATCGACATCGGTGGTGAGTCCACTCGACCTGGCGCTGAGGCCGTCTCGGTTGAGGAAGAATTGTCACGGGTAATTCCCCTGATCGAAGGAGTACGGGCGCAGAGTGATGCCTTTATTTCCGTGGATACCAGCAAGGCGGTGGTGATGCGGGAAGCCGTAGCCGCCGGTGCGGATATGATCAATGATGTGCGCGCCCTGCGTGAACCCGGCGCACTGGAGATGGCAGCGGGTTTAAAAACACCGGTTTGTCTCATGCACATGCATGGGGAACCGCGCAGCATGCAGCATCGTCCGTACTATCAGGATGTAGTGGCTGAGGTTAAAGCTTTCCTCGAGGCGCGGGTTGACGCCTGTGAGCAGGCCGGAATCGATCGCAAACAGATGGTGATTGATCCGGGCTTCGGTTTTGGCAAGACGCTGGAGCAAAATCTGACGTTGTTTCGTCATTTGCAGGATTTTCAGTCACTTGAATTGCCGATCCTGGTTGGAGTTTCGCGTAAATCCATGATCGGCGCGGTGCTGGATATTCCCGTGCAGGAGCGCATGCCGGCGAGCATAGCCCTGGCCGGCCTGGCCATATGGCTGGGTGCGTCGATCATTCGCACACATGACGTGCGTGAAACCGCCGATGCGGTTAAAATGTGCCATGCTGTGGCGAATGGATATCCGTAGAGGTGTGTATTCAACGCAGAGGACGCGGAGGCGCAGAGACGCAAAGAAAAAATTATTAAAGGGAGGTCTTGATTGATTTGTCTGTCGTCATTCCGGTGTGGGTTGGAATCTATATTTCTTAAATTTAGTAGCTTACTGGATTCCGGGGCTTTGCTATGCGGAGCTCTGAATGGCGAATTTTTCAGAGGTTTTTGATAATCATCCATATAATCTCTGCGTCTTTGCGCCTCCGCGTTCTCTGCGTTAATTATCTATTCTTAAATATAGATGGACGCTAAAATTAATAGAAGACAGGAACAGGAATGAGTCGAAAATATTTTGGAACGGATGGGATTCGCGGCCGGGTGGGAGAATTTCCAGTTACCCCGGAGTTTATGCTCAAATTGGGCTGGGCCGCCGGTCGGGTTCTGACCCGATGCAACGGTGGCAAGATCCTGATTGGTAAGGATACGCGCATTTCAGGCTATATGTTTGAGTCAGCACTGGAAGCCGGGCTTTCAGCCGCCGGCGTGGACTGTCATCTGCTGGGACCGATGCCTACCCCGGGGATAGCCTATCTTACCCGCGCCCTGTTTGCCGAGGCCGGCATCGTTATCAGCGCTTCCCACAATCCCTATCATGATAATGGCATCAAGTTCTTTTCCGCCCAGGGCAGCAAGCTGGCGGATGAGGTGGAACAGGCCATCGAGGCGGAGCTGGACAGGGATATGATCTGTAATGAGTCCTCGGCGCTGGGTAAGGCGGCGCGTGTGGAAGATGCCGCAGGCCGCTATATCGAATTCTGCAAGAGCACTTTTCCAAATAATCGCGATTTGCGGGGTATGAAAATTGTGGTGGATTGTGCCAATGGCGCAACCTATCATATCGCGCCCAAGGTGTTTGCCGAGCTGGGCGCGACCGTGTTCATTATTGGCGATCAGCCTGACGGCCTGAACATCAATGCCGGCTGTGGTTCCACCCATCTGGACCTGTTGCAGGAAAAAGTGCTCGCCTATCAGGCGGATATCGGTATCGCCCTGGACGGCGATGGTGATCGGGTAATGATGGTGGATAGCGCCGGGCGGATTATCGACGGCGATGAATTGCTCTATGTGGTCGCTATGCATCGGCAGCAGACCGGAACGCTCAATGGCGGCGTGGTGGGCACCCTGATGAGCAATCTGGGTCTCGAACACGCGTTCAGGAAAGAGAATATTGCCTTCAAGCGCGCCGCAGTGGGGGATCGCTATGTCATGGAAGGCCTGCTCAGGGACAACTGGATTCTCGGCGGCGAGTCGTCCGGCCATATCATCTGTCTGGATCGCACCACCACCGGTGATGGCATCGTTTCCGCCCTGCAGGTGCTGGCGGCGATGAAGCAAAGCGAATACAGTCTGCAGGAACTGCTGCTGGGTATGGAAAAATATCCACAGGTGCTGCTCAATGTGCGACTGCTGGAGAAAGTTGATGTGCTGGCGCGTGAGCCGGTGCAGGAGGCGCTGCGGGATGCCGAGAGTGAACTGGCAGATCGGGGCCGGGTGCTGTTGCGCTCATCGGGCACCGAGCCGCTGATTCGGGTCATGGTGGAAGGCCAGGATGCGACCCAGGTGGAGAATGTAGCGCGCCAGCTGGCCGATGTAGTAGAAAATAGTCTTTAAAATACGGAAATTTAACGCAAAGACGCAAAGACGCAAAGACGCAAAGTTCGCAAAGGATTAATTTAGAAGAGCCGATGGTTACAAGTGGTTTGTGCTGTGTACATTTGGCAGATTCGTGTCTATTACCCTGATTCTTTGATGTTTTTTATTATTGAGATTCTTTGCGTCCTTTGCGTCTCCGCGTCTTTGCGTTGAAATGCTTTACAGGCACATTTTCCATTGATTTATCAGGCGTTGAGGGTTAAGCTTCCGCGCTATTTTTGAGTTCGGTCATACGGGTTTTGGGAGAAGTAAATGCGTCAGGTACTGATAGCGGGTAACTGGAAGATGAATGGTTCGCGTAGCAGCATTCGTGAACTGCTGGATGGCGTCAAGGCTGGAGCGGGTGAAATCAAATCAGCTGAGCTGGCCGTCTGTGCACCGTTTCCCTATCTCGCCGATGTGCAGGAACAGCTGAATGGAACCGGCATTAGCTGGGGCGCACAGAACCTCAGTACAGAGGAAAAGGGCGCGTTTACCGGTGAAGTATCCGCAGCCATGCTGCTGGATTTTGACTGTAAATATGTCATCGTCGGCCATTCTGAACGCCGCAGCCTGTATGGCGAAGATGATGCGCTGGTGGCGAAGAAATACGCCGTCGCGCGCAAGGCCGGTTTAAAGCCCATTTTCTGCGTCGGTGAAACCCTGGAAGAGCGTGAATCCAATGTCACTGAAGATGTCGTGGCCCGGCAGATTGATGCGCTGATCGCGCTGGAAGGGGTGGCGGCGCTGGCCGACGGCGTGATTGCCTATGAGCCGGTCTGGGCGATTGGCACCGGTAAAACTGCGTCGCCAGAGCAGGCTCAGGCCGTGCACGCCTTTATTCGTGCTAAACTGGCGAATGCAGATGCCGCGGTGGCGGAAAAAGTACAGATTCTTTACGGCGGCAGCATGAATCCGGCTAATGCCGCAGATTTGCTGGCGATGGCGGATATCGATGGCGGCCTGATCGGTGGCGCATCGTTGAAAGCCGATGATTTTCTCGCGATTGGCAAGGCGGCGGGTTAGGCCACAACAAAATTTAGACTTTCCTGAAATTTAGCGTAGCCCGGGTAGAGTAACGTCGAAACCCGGGTTCATCATAAAAGAAATTATTATGTTGTATAACATTATATTAGTGATTCACGTATTGATTGCGACCGGGCTGATTGCGCTGGTGCTGTTACAGCAGGGCAAGGGCGCGGATGCCGGCGCTGCTTTTGGCGGCGGTGCTTCCGGGACAGTCTTTGGCAGTCAGGGGTCGGCCTCATTTCTGACCCGAACCACAGCCGTACTGGCGACCCTGTTTTTTGTCACCAGTCTGACCCTGTTTACGCTGGCCTCAAATCTATCCAAACCTGAAAGTGTGGTGGATAGCCATGCCGGTCAGGTTAATGAAACCGAGCAGTCGCTGCCGCCTGCGCCTGAAACCGGCGTGCCTTCAGATGTTCCGGCAACAGATGTTCCGGCCAGCAACGATGTACCGGGTGGCGATGTCCCGGTTAGTCAGTAAGTTATCGTTTAACCGTTTTTCCTCAGTCGAACCTTGAATATTGCCGAAGTGGTGGAATTGGTAGACACGCTATCTTGAGGGGGTAGTGGCGTAAGCCGTGCCGGTTCGAGTCCGGCCTTCGGCACCAATATTCAAATAGACAGAAATAAACAACCCCGCAGCAAGCTACGGGGTATTAGTCAAAGGAACAACCTGAACCGCCAGGACGCAAAGGACGCCAGGAATTGTTTGGCTAAAACTTGGCGTCCTTTGCGTCCTGGCGGTTAATATT
>JASBTR010000187.1 GCA_030148325.1 Gammaproteobacteria bacterium | reverse complement strand
ATTTATCTTGCGATGCAAATTGTTAATGATAAACGTTACAAGATCAGGAACAATGATCTTAGAATGATCCTCGATCAGGTGTCACAATTTACCAATAAGATCGATGATATTGCTTAAAATTTGTGGGGATCCCTCAGATTTTAATGACTATCGGGAACCACACCCACCTGGGGCATATCCGCCAGCCCGGTTTCTCGCGCATGCTCCTGAAAGCCCCGGTTACGCCAGAAGAAGGCTCCCGGCATGGTCGTAGGAATGACCAGCACATAAAACAGGGCGCGGCTAATCAAGGCGGCCGTTATCACAAACAATCCGGTAAACAACCACAGGCTGTACGCCAGCGCACCCTCGATAGCGGTTACCGATAATGCCAGCGCCAGTACGCCTCCCGCAGCCAGCAGAATATTTCTTAGTAGCCAGGTTTTTCCATACATTGTCAGTTGCTGGAAATGTGAAGCCGCCGCCTCACCACCTGCGCGGCGATTGTCCCGTGCATGAAAATATAAACCCGCGCCATCCAGCAGCAATCCCAGCAGCAGGGGCCAGCGCATGATCTCGATCAAATGGCGGAATGACTCGCCATTGAATAACAGCGCACCGGCAAAGACGCCAATAATGATCACGCTGCCCAGTGACAGCATGTTGCCGTAAAACGAGGTCAGCACCTGCCAGTGATTCCAGAACGGGCGCGCCTTAATGCGATAAATGCGGTGCATAAAATAAAGCGCCAGTGGACCGGACAGGGCCGCACCCCAGCCGCAGAACTGTTGCAGTACGGTGGGTAGATCCTGCGGCAACCAGGCAAACAGGCCGGGGAAACTTGTCAACAGGGTGTAGCCTCCGAGCATGTTGTAGAAAACCGCCACCCCGGCCACTTCTCTGCTCACAGGGGAATAACGCAGGTTGTTAAACGCGCGATAGAAACGATGCGGCCGCCCCAGATGCATAGTTGACAGGGCCAGGGCAAACGTTTCCAGTCCCAGCAAGCTAAACAGCACAAGCGGTTGTAAGATCGGGTTATTCGCCAGTGATAATTCCGTCAGGCCGATAAAAGGGGCGAAAAACAACGCCAGAAACACACCCACCACCGTCTGGGTAATCAGGGTGAAAATTACCAGCGGATCTTCGCGTGAACGCAGCTTCGCCAGATTCCATTGCCGCGCTTCGCCGCTGTCACGTAATTTGGTTTTGAATTCAGCGTCACCCTGTTCATCACGCTCGTAGCGCAGGGGCATGGCATCGGTGCGTTTCATCTCTCGCGGCAGGGAACGAGTTTGCTGAAAACGAATATTGGGATGAGTGATGTCGGTGGTTGGAAAGCCGGGAATGCTCGTCTTCAGCTGTTCCCGATTTTTCGGCGTGGTTTCAATCACACCGAAGTCCAGCGCGCCCCCCAGACAGGCGGCGGCGCAGGCGGGTTTCAGTCCGACCTCCAGACGATCAACACACATATTGCATTTCATTACATGGCCACGGGTAGTATCCAGTTGTGGCGCATTATAGGGACAGACCCAGGTGCAGTAGCCGCAGCCGAAACAGATATCCGGATCCTGCAGCACCGCACCGTACTCAGCGAACTTGGTGTAGGCGCGCGTCGGGCAACCCTTGAGGCAGACCGGATCATCGCAGTGGTTGCAGGCCATGGAAATATTCAGTCGCGTGTAGTTGGGATAGCTGCCCCCTTCTACATAACCCACAGCACGATAGGCAATATGCGGCGGCAGATCGTTTTTCTCGCTACAGGCCGATTCACAGGCATGACAGGCGATGCAATTATCTGCGTTAAAATAAAACCCGTGCTGCTTATAACGATTGGGATTATCGCTTACCGATGCATCGCCATTGATATTCAGGCTCTTACCCGCCAGCGGATCGGTTTCATCAACCAGCTCGATTTTCTTCCCGTAGCGGTTTGTTTCCGGCGCATCGGCTTTGGGAACAAATGCATAGGCGGGTTCTTTGTCTCGTACTTTAAACATCGGGGTTCCTGATCAGAGTGTTCTTCAACGCAGAGACATAAAGAGATTTATATTCAGGCCTGTTTAAATCCATAAAATCTCTGCGTCTCAGCGCCTCTGCGTTCTCTGCGATAAATTTCATAACTAGAATGTCCGCGCGGCCTTATTGCGCACTGCAGCCGCGGCCTGGTCGTCAATCGGTTCGACCTGGACTGCGCACTGTTTGAAGGCCGGCTGGCGTGAGTGGGGATCCAGCAGCCCGAGGCTAACGCGGTTGACGCATTCATGAAAATGAAACGGTACAAAAACCATGTTCGGCGGTATACGCTGAGTGGTCTGCACCATCACCACGGCATCACCACGGCGGGAAATCAGGCGGGCGTAACTGCCGTGTTTAATCCCCAGGCGCCTGGCTGCATCGGGATTCATTTCCATATAGGGAGTTGGGCTGAACTTGTTCAGGTTGCCCAGCTTGCCGGTGCGGGTGCGACTGTGGAAATGTTCCACTACCCGACCGCTGTTCAGCCAGAAAGGATATTCCTCATCGGGCTTTTCATTATTGTCCACGAAGGGCAGGGGGATCAGTTTGGCCCTGCCGTCGGCATGCTGGAACTTGCCATCCGCATATAGTCGCTGGGTGCCCGTCTCGCTGCCTTCGGTGCAGGGCCACTGGATACCCCGCTGCGCTTCGATTTTTTCATGACTCATGCCGGAGTAATCCAGCATCCGGCCTTTTGACAACTGCCGTAGTTCATCGAATACACCGGCGGCCTTTTCCGGGAAATTCATTTTCTGTCCCTGTTCAAATCGTTTTGCGATCTGGTTGAAAATCCACAGATCCGGTTTTGAATCGGCATAGGGTTTAATCACGTTGCTAATCAGGTTTACCCGGCGCTCGGTATTGGTGAAACAGCCTTCCTTCTCCGCCCAGATGGCAGCCGGCAAATAGACATGGCTGTACTCGTTCATTTCCACATCGGCATAGGCGTCCTGCACCACCAGGAAATCCAGTTTCTCCAGGGTCCTGCGAATGCGCGCGGTATTGGGCATCGAGGTCATCGGGTTGGTGGCAATGATCCAGAGCCCTTTGATCTGCCCGGTTTCGATGGCAGGAAAAATATCGGTCTGAAACAGGCCGCGTTTTTTTGGAAAGAACTCCGGATCGATACCCCAGAATTCTGCGATGTCCTTTCTGTCCTGCTCTTTTTCCAGCGCCCGATAACCGGGCAGGCCGGAACAGGACGACCATTCGCGCGTACCCATGGCATTGCACTGGCCGGTGATGGAGAGACTGGTTCCACCGGGTTTGCCGATGTTGCCGGTTATGAGATTCAGGTTGTTAATACCGACGACGCCATCGGAACCGTGAGTACTCTGGTTGATGCCCATGGTCCAGATAGTCATGGCGGCATCTGCCTTTGCATAAACCCGCGCTACGTTGCGAATGGTGTCTTCATCAATGCCGCAGATCTGCGAAGCTGTGAATGGATCGTATTCGTCCACCAGTTTTTTGAATGCCTCAAAGTCACTGGTATGCGCCTTTATATAATCCTCGTCTGCCAGTCCTTCTTTCAGGATCACGTGCGCTAGACTATTGAGCAGCGCCACGTCAGTGCCCGGCTTGATCGGCAGATGCATATCCGCCATTTGTGCAAACATGGTGACACGGGGATCGATTACGATGATCGGAAATTTGCGTTTTTCCAGCGCCTCGCGCAGACGCCAGAAAATAACCGGGTGTTGTTCGGGAAGATTGGAACCAATCGCCAGCAGACAATCGGTGTGTTCGAAATCCTCATAGCAGCCGGGCGGGCCATCCGAACCGAACGAGCGTTTGTAACCGGATACCGCCGAGGCCATGCAGAGGGTGGTATTGCCATCATAATTATTCGTGCCGATGACCCCGCGCGCCAGTTTACCAAGCGTATAAAATTCTTCGGTCATAATCTGGCCGGTGGAAACAATCGCAAAGGCATCACGGCCATGTTCGGACTGAATGTTTTTTATCGCCCCGGAAACCCTGTCCAGCGCCTGATCCCAGCTTGCTTCCTGAAATGGCTCAAAGCGTTTGTCCCGCAGCAGAGGAACCTTGCCACGTCCGGATGAACGAAACAGCTCATGCTCAAAAATTCCCTTCAGACACAGCTTGCCGCGATTGACATCCGCATCGCCAACACCACGCGAAGTCACCGCCTCGCCTTTATCGTTAAGCCCAACTTCAATCGAACAGCCGGTAGAACAATAACCGCAGGTAGTGTACTTCCACTCAACCACGCCCTTGTCAGCCAGTTTAATGGGATTCTTTTTCTTTCGTCCGAATAACATTCGTATTTTTCCAGGTTCGGATTTAAACGCAGAGAACGCGGAGACGCGGAGGCGCAGAGAAAAACAGTGATAAAATCACACCGCCGCAAACGGATAGGGCCTTGCTATATTTAGCTTTCACCTTACGAACAAAAAGCCTGCAAGATACACGGTTGCGGCAAACAAGTGCAGCTAAAGCCGAACCTGCAATAGAGCTTCGTAAGAAGCTGCGGAGAATCACAAGCAAAGCAATTAGTTCTCTGCGCCTCTGCGTCTCCGCGTTCTCTGCGATAAATTTACTCATCAGCTAATTACTCAGACCTCATTCCACCGCCAGCGAAAGAAAAATCTTTTCGCCTTCCAGCTTAATCGGGTAACGCGCCGCGCAACCTTCATCGGGGGCGACGGCAAGACCGGTATCCAGGCTGATGTTCCAGTTATGCAGGGGGCAGGTTACTTTGTTGTCATGTACGATACCCTGTGACAGCGGCCCACCCTTGTGCGGGCAATGATCGCGCAGGGCAAAGATTTCATCCCTGTCGGTGCGGAACACCGCGATATCGCCATCACTACCGCGCACCACCCGCGCACCCTGGCGGGGAATATCATTTATTGTTCCAACTTCAATCCAGTTATCACTCATAGTCATTTACCATAAAAATGTATTTTGTTTATAAACGCAGAGAACGCAAAGGCGCAGAGACGCGGAGAAATAATATTGTTTTCCTTTGCGCACTCCGCACCTCTGCGTTTTCACTCACAATCTTATTTAGCCATTGATCTCTTTCAAGGGCACGAACTCATGCTGTTCGGCGCCTTCGACTCTTTCCTTCCAGGGATCAAGCTGGGCGTATTTCTGCGCCAGCAGGAAGCGTTCGGCCAGCGCCTTGCGGCCTTCGTCATCTTCAAGAATTTTCTCTTTGATATAGTTCAGGCCTACGCGTTCCAGCCAGGGGGCGGTACGATCAAGATAATGCGCCTGTTCACGATACAGTTGCATGAAGGCGGCGCAGTATTCCTTAACTTCTTCTTCCGTGCTTACGTTGCAGAGATAGTCGGTGGCGCGCACCTTGACCCCACCGTTGCCGCCGATGTGCAGTTCATAACCGGAATCCACACAAACTACACCAAAGTCCTTGATGGTCGCTTCGGCACAGTTACGCGGACAACCGGAGACCGCCAGCTTGAACTTGTGCGGCGTCCAGGAAGCCCAGGTTAACTTTTCCAGTTCCACGCCCATGTGGGTGGAATCCTGAGTGCCAAACCGGCACCATTCCTTGCCAACACAGGTTTTAACCGTACGCATAGCCTTGCCATAGGCGTGGCCGGAAACCATGCCCACCTTGCCCAGATCTTTCCATATCTTCGGCAACTGTTCCTTTTTCAGGCCATAGAGTCCAATGCGCTGACCACCGGTGACATGCACCGTAGTAACATTATATTTTTCCGCCACCTCAGCAATGGTTTTAAGCTCCGTCGGCGTGGTGCCGCCACCCCACATGCGCGGGATCACCGAATAAGTGCCGTCTTTCTGAATATTGGCGTGCGCACGTTCGTTGATGAAACGCGACTGGCTGGCGTCTTCATACTCAGCCGGCCAGGCGCAGAGCAGATAATAATTCAGGGCCATGCGGCATTTTGGACAGCCATCATCTGTTTTCCAGTTCAGTGCCTGCATGGTCTCAGGAATGGATTTCAGTTCCTGTTCGACAATGGCCTTGCGCAGGTCATCATGCGATAAATCGGTACAGCCGCAAACCGGCTTCAGGTGTGGCGCGATGGAATGATCGCCGCCGACGGTGTGCGCCAGCAGTGCTTCCACCAGCCCGGTACAGGAACCGCAGGAACTTGACGCCTTGGTGTGGGCGCGCACGTCATCCAGGGTAAAGAGTTTCTTTTCGTTAATCGCCTTAACGATGTCCCCCTTGCAGACCCCGTTACAACCGCAGATTTCCGCATCATCCGACATGGCGGCAACCCGGCTTTCATCACCGCCATGCCCGGAATCACCCAGGTGTGCCTGACCAAATAAAACATGCTCACGCATATCACTGATGTCGGTTTCATCACGCATGAGATCGAAATACCAGCTGCCGTCCAGGGTGTCCCCGTACATCACCGCACCCTTGATACGATTGTCCTGTACCACCAGCTTGCGATAGACGCCGCGCGCGGCATCCTGGAATACCAGTTCTTCGGTATTTTCATCGCCGATGAAATCACCGGCAGAGAATAAATCAATCCCGGTCACTTTCAGCTTGGTCGAGGTAACCGAACCCTCATAACGGCCAATGCCATACTGTGCCAGGTGGTTGGCGCAGACTTTGGCCATTTCAAACAGGGGTGCGACCAGGCCGTAGGTCAGACCGCGATGCTGTACGCATTCGCCGACAGAATAAACGCGCGGATCAAAAGTCTGCATAGTGTCATTGACGACAATACCGCGTTCACAATGAATACCGGAATTTTTGGCCAGCTCTATGTTGGGACGAATGCCCACCGCCATCACTACCAGATCGGCATAGATTTCAGTACCATCCTTGAAGCGGATCTTTTCCACCCGGTCCTTGCCGACGATCGCTTCGGTCTGCGCCTGCATGAGGAAATTCAGACCCCGCTCTTCCAGTGCGCTTTTTAGCATTTCGGCAGCCGCGCTATCCAGTTGCCGTTCCATCAGGTTGTCCATGAGATGCACCACGGTGACGCTCATACCCTGTTCCATCAGGCCGTTGGCCGCTTCCAGACCGAGCAGGCCACCGCCGATGACCACTGCATGCTTATGTCTGGCCGCCGCTTCCAGCATCAGATCCACATCGTGAATATCACGGAAGGAAACCACGCCTTCAAGATCATGACCGGGTACGGGAATAATAAAGGGCCTGGAGCCGGTGGCAATCAGCAGTCGATCGTAGACTTCCTCGGTGCCGTCCTCGGCCACGACCTTGTGCTTGACACGATCGATCCGGGTAATGGCCTTGCCCTTGTGCAGGGTAATATTGTTGTCTGCATACCAGTGATCATCGTTGAGAATAATATCCTCAATGGTCTTTTCCCCGGCCAGCACCGGCGAGAGCATGATGCGGTTGTAGTTGCAATGCGGCTCAGCGCCAAACACGGTAATGTCATAGGCATCCGGCGCCACTTTCAACAATTCCTCAATCGTGCGGATACCAGCCATTCCGTTTCCGATCACCACCAGTCTTTCTTTCATCTTTTGCTCCAGCATTGAAATTTCAATTTACAGC
>JASBTR010000184.1 GCA_030148325.1 Gammaproteobacteria bacterium | reverse complement strand
GTTTATGCCAGTAATGAGGTCAGGAACAATCCAAACTTCGATCTGCAAAGCTCCTCCGGCATCACCAATGCCGTATTTCATATTCTGCGCAATGCCGACATCCTGCGGCCAATGAGCGACCTGAGCCTGGTGGTGTGCTGGGGTGGGCATTCGATTAAACGTCAGGAGTATGACTACAGTAAGGAAGTCGGTTACAGGATGGGCCTGCGCGGTCTGGACATCTGTACCGGCTGCGGACCGGGCGCCATGAAAGGACCGATGAAGGGCGCGACTATCGGTCATGCCAAGCAGCGGATTAACGATGGCCAGTATCTGGGGATTACCGAACCCGGCATTATTGCCGCCGAGTCGCCCAACCCGATAGTGAATGATCTGGTTATCATGCCGGATATCGAAAAACGTCTTGAGGCATTTGTACGAACCGGGCATGGTATCGTCGTATTCCCCGGTGGTGTGGGTACGGCGGAGGAAATTCTTTATATTCTGGGAATATTGTTGCACCCGGAAAACTATTCGGTTCCGTTTCCTTTGATACTGACCGGCCCGGCCAGCGCTGAGGAATATTTCAGGGACATTGACCGGTTTATTGCAGGGACACTGGGCAAAGAAGCACAGCAGCGTTATAAAATAATCATTGATGATCCGGTGCAGGTTGCGCGTGAAATGAAGGATGGTATCAGTCAGGTGCGCGAGTTTCGCAAGCAACGAGGTGATGCCTATTATTTCAACTGGTCGTTGACTATTGAGCAGGAATTTCAGGAACCCTTTGTGCCCAGCCATGAAAACATGCGCGCGCTCGAGCTACACAGAGAACAGGGCGGTCACTTACTTGCGGCTAACCTGCGCCGGGCTTTTTCCGGTGTAGTGGCAGGTAACGTTAAGGAGGAAGGGATTCGTGCGATTGAGGCGCATGGTCATTTTGAACTGCAGGGCGATCCCGATATCATGGCCCTGATGGATTCTCTGCTGACTTCATTTGTGGCGCAACATCGGATGAAATTACCGGGCAAGAAATACACGCCCTGTTATTGCATCAAACCCTGTCCTGGATAAATATAAATCTGTCAGGCCAGTAAATAGAAATTCCGAATTCCTGTCCACTTTTCAGGATAGTTTAAATTTCCGTAGGATGTGCTGAGTGAAGCGAAGCGCATCGGTCGCGTGTCAAACCTGAAATGATGCGCTTCGTTTTCCATAGAATCCCTTCGGGCTTCATTATGGATTTCCTGAACCTGCTTCGCAGGATTCTGGTCTCACTCGGCACATCCTACACATTAATAATATACTGAGCATATCCACGATAATGAAAAAATATCAATCACAGTACTGGCAGATCACGTTACCGGATGACTGGCAGGTCGAAGATGAAGACGAGGTGCTGACCTTTTTCCATCCCGAGGGCGTGGGTGAATTACAGATCAGCGCAGTTAAATATGATGCCCCGCCAGAGGGTGATGTTCTGCTGGAACTGGCGGCGGAACACATCGACGCAGGCGCAGAGCCGGAAGAAGTTACGCTGGGTGAGTTTGACGGGATTATGCTGGATTATGAAGTTGATGGGGAATACGGTTGTGAATGGTATCTGTTGTCAGGGCCACTGCTCCTGTTTGCCACCTATATCTGTGATTCGGCTGATGATGAGCAGGAGCATGATGTTGTCGAGCTGATCCTTGAATCATTGACTGTAACAGGGGGCCGGTTGCATTAACGGCCTGAGACGTCGATGTACGCTATTACTGATGATGTATTTGATTCTCCCGCACGCCTGACCCCCGCTGTTTTGCAGGCAGCGGAAATGCTGGGTATGTACCGGGCTGAACTGGCGCGGGTACTGCACCTGCAATGTCAGGACATTGGCCGGCTTGCAGATATGAAACAGTTGCTTGAGCCTGATACGGTCGCATGGCGACAGGCGGTTGTTTTTATTCGCTTCTATCAGACGCTGTTTGCCGGTATGCAGGGAGAGGAAGCCGCGATTCATCACTGGCTGCGGACAGAAAATGAAGGTCTCGGCGGTGTGCCGTTACTGTTAATAGTGGATGAGGATCGACTGACGCAGGTCCTGGAGGCCTGCTCCCGGCGCTTTTCTCAGGTCAGATAACAGCACGGCCGGCAGATGGCTGAGCAAACATTTATCTACAGGTATGCCCCGGATAGTCAGGGCAATTTTATTGCTTTGACTTCAATCGTTCAAATCATCATCTTCAGTGATTGGTCGGTCCAGCCATTCATAAAGTGAAGTCATATCCAGCTCAGCAAAGGATAATTCCTGATGCTCGATGCTGGTTTCTTCGGTCATCGCTTCAACATGTTCCATCGTAGCCCCCATTAACCCAGATAACGCATGTGTTTTGTAAGCTGAATTAATCCTACGCAAATGAGCTGAAAATGTATATCTGTCGAAGGGCATAGTCACAAATAATTCATTTTCGTGCAGAAATAATGGCTGAAATGTGTGTGCGGTGTGCTGGGCAGGCCGTAGGTTATGGAATAAAACCTGGGAAAGATAAAGCCCTGGGATCGTTGCTTTTGAGAAAAAAGAAAATGAATCCTGAGCCGGGTTTCTGGTATACTGTGACTTTTCCGGGTGCTTGACCGGTTAGCACCCTTAGCGATCTGGAGAGAGGTCGCCGGAAAAACTCTTTAGTTGTATGCCCCTCACCCATATTATGAGGTCAGGGTCTCCCGCTTTTAAAGAATTCCCTTATCCAGCCCGGACCGGCTTCCCGCCAGCGAATGCTGCCGCAGGAAGGGCAAGACTGGAGTAAATACCCAATGTCATTTGATACTCTCGGCCTCTCGGCCGAACTTCTGCGCGCCATCAGCGAGCAGGGTTACACTGAACCCAGCCCAGTGCAACGCAAAGCTATTCCCATTATTCTGCAGGGCAAAGATGTTCTTGCCGGCGCCCAGACCGGCACCGGCAAGACGGCCGGTTTCACGTTGCCGCTGCTGCAGCGCCTGAGTGAAAACCCCCTTAATAACGGTCGACGCCCGGTTCGAGCCCTGGTGCTGACGCCGACCCGCGAATTAGCCGCCCAGGTAGGCGCCAGCGTACAGACCTATGGCCGCCACCTGCCGTTGCAATCGGCCGTGGTTTTCGGTGGCGTCAAGATTAATCCGCAAATAGCAAAACTGCGTCGTGGTGTTGATATCCTGGTGGCGACACCGGGCAGGCTGCTGGATCACGCCAGTCAGCGGACGGTGGATCTGTCGCAGGTCGAAAT
This sequence comes from Gammaproteobacteria bacterium, assembly GCA_030148325.1. Classification (GTDB taxonomy): domain Bacteria; phylum Pseudomonadota; class Gammaproteobacteria; order UBA6429; family Thiohalophilaceae; genus JAADGZ01. Next base: position 14,039 of record JASBTR010000184.1, on the reverse strand, counting down.
TCTGGTGCTGGACGAAGCCGATCGAATGCTGGATATGGGCTTTATCCATGATATTCGCAAGGTTATGGCTATGCTGCCGGGGAAGGACGCACGTCAGACCCTGCTGTTTTCGGCCACCTTCTCTAACGAGATCAAACAACTCGCCAACGGTTTACTTAACCGTCCTGAGCTGATTGAGGTTGCGCGTCGCAATACCACGGCTGAAAAAATTGAACAGCGGGTTCATCCGGTAGACAAACACCGTAAGCGCGAGTTGCTGAGCCATATGATCGGCGCACATGACTGGCGCCAGGTGCTGGTATTCACGCGTACCAAGCATGGTGCTAACCGTCTGGCTCAGCAGCTGGAGAAAGATGGCCTGAGCGCGGCGGCGATTCACGGGAACAAGAGCCAGGGCGCTCGCACCCGTGCGCTGGCCGGGTTCAAGAGCGGTAATGTGCGAGTGCTGGTGGCTACCGATATCGCAGCGCGTGGTCTGGATATCGATCAGCTTCCCCATGTGGTGAACTTTGAGTTGCCGAATGTGCCTGAGGATTATGTGCATCGCATTGGACGTACCGGCCGCGCCGGCAATGAAGGTGAGGCGGTTTCCCTGGTCTGTGTGGATGAACATAAACTACTACGGGATATCGAACGCTTGCTGAAACGCGAGCTTCCGAAAGAAGTGCTTGAAGGCTACGAGCCGGATCCCAGCATCAAGGCCGAGCCGATTCAGAATGGGCGAAATGGAAAGGGTCGTTCCCAGCCCCGCAATCAGGGAGGGGGACGTAATCGATCCAGATCAGCGGCGAAACGATCCGGGAATGTTCGGCGTGAATCTGGAGGCAACTCCGCATACGGCAATAGATAGCTATATGACTGAGCTGTAGATATCCGCTGCCAGATGAGCCAGGCTATTCATGCCTGATTCATCTGGCAGTTTCAGTTAGCGCATCAGGAAATGCGTATTCCAGGATAAAATATATATTCAGTTTTGAGAGTCAGTAAATAATGAGTACCGAAAAAACTTTACATGCACGTAGTCAATCGAAATGTGAGCTGTGTGCTGCGACAGAAAGTCTGGGCGTCTATGAAGTTCCACCGAATTCAAACGCCAATGCCGATGAGTGTGTGTTGATATGCGAGATTTGCCGTGAGCAGATTGAAAACCCTGAGAAAGTTGATCTGCATCACTGGCGCTGTCTTGGCGACAGTATGTGGAGTCCGTTGCCGGCAGTACAGGTGATGGCGTGGCGTATGCTGACACGCCTGAGCACTGAAGGTTGGTCGCAGGATCTACTCGACATGCTCTATCTGGATGAAGAACTCCTGGCCTGGGCGCAGGCAACGGGGGAAGGGCAATCGGATGAGGATGTGGTCAAACATGTTGACAGCAACGGCGCCGTGCTTGAAGCAGGTGATACGGTAACGCTGATCAAGGATCTAAATGTAAAAGGCGCAAACTTTACGGCCAAGCGTGGTACAGCGGTACGTGGAATTTCGTTGGTCGCAGACAACTCTGAACAGATCGAGGGTCGCGTTAATGGCCAGCAGATTGTGATTCTGACGAAGTTTGTCAAGAAGGCAACTAAATGAACTACCCCACGGCAAGCTGACGTATATCAATTGTAGGTTCGCCTTCAGGCGAACATGTGCGGCTCATGGTGCACCCTGGCGGGCATTTCACCCGCAGGGTGAAAACTGCACTGTGATTAATGCCGAACCGCCAAGATGCCATGAACGCAGAGGTTTAGCCAGATAATCTCTGGCGTACTCTGCGCCTTGGCGGTTCAGATTTCCCCTTCGACTAATACCCTGCAGCTTGCGGCGGGGTACTTCGTCCCGAGTTCAGGTTTATTCGTAACAGGTTTGTGTCATCGGTGATTAGACAAGCAAAGCTCTGGCCGAGAGGGGAATTTCAAAACTGACCCTGAGTCCACCGCTATGATTTACCGTACTAAACTGGATATCCCCTGAATACTGGTGAATAATATCTTTAACGATTGCCAGCCCTAATCCGTGCCCATCGGCGCTTTCATCCAGTCGCAGGCCGCGCCGAGTCAGTAATTTCAGATTAGCCTGATCGACACCGGGACCATCATCTTCGATAACACCTTTAAGAATGTTGTTGTCAATATGCAGGCTGAACAGGATGCGCTGTTGCGCCCATTTTCCGGCATTATCGAGCAGGTTGCCAAGTAGCTCAAGCAGGTCTTCACGATCGAGTGCGAGTATATTCGGCAGGGATTCATCTGCAATAAACTCAAATTCTTTTTCCCTGTGCATGTGCTGCAGGGTATCGAGCAGGGCGGGAATATCATTGTTAATCGAAAAATTGCTTCCGGCCGGACCTTCACCTGCGAGACGGGCGCGCTTGAGTGAATGATTAATCAGGCGCAGCATTTTGTCGGTCTGCCGGGTAAGTGTTGTTCTGATTTGTTCGTTGCCTGCGAGAGTCTGGTCATCGGCCAGTTGCCGTAGCAGGGTCAGGGGAGTTTTCAGCGCATGTGCCAGATCGCCGAGGGTGTTGCGTGAGCGTTGCAGGCGTTCAGCCATCAGTGACAGCAGGTGGTTGACTTCGGTAACCAGCGGTTTTATTTCGCTCGGAACATTCTGGCTGAGCTTGTCAATATTGCCGCGTTCAAGTTCCTGTACTTCGGCGTGCAGTTTTTTTAATGGCTGAAAACTGCGTTTCAATAGCCAGTGTTGCAGTGTCAGCAGTACTAAAAAAGCCAGCAATGCAGTGAGGGCAAAATAATTCTGAAAGCGCTGTACATCATGTTCAATCGGCGATAGATCTTCGGCGACGGCAATTGTTATTTTAATCCCGGCTTTGGCATAGCTGGCTGCATAGAGCAGCAGGGGTTGATGTTCAGGACCGATGACATGCCGTTTTATCGACTGTCCGGTTACAGGCGGATCAAATTCCAGCGTTTGATCCCAGAGCGAACGGGAGCGCAGGGGTACGGTTTCAGTTTGATTTATCTGATAATAATGTCCGGAAAAAGGACGCTGATAAATAACGTCCAGCTTTGAGGCATCCAGTCGCGGCCTGTTTTTTTCATCAAACTGGACAGTGCTAAGCAAGGTTTCGACATCGTGCTGCAGATGCGAGAGCACATAGCCTTCTGTCAGTGTTCGAATGGAATGGCTGATCAGAAACCAGAGCATGATGAATACCAGGATAAGACTCAATAACAACCCCAGACCAAGCCGCAGTTGCAGTGAGTCGGGCTTCATCATATTGCGTCCCTGAATATATATCCCTGGCCCCAGCGGGTTTCGATTCGTTGCCTGCCCAGTTTCTGTCGAAGTTTGTTGATGTAAACCTCGATTACGTTACTGTCCTTGTCTGAATCATAATCATAGACATGTTCGGTGAGGGTGGTTTTGGATATAATTTTTCCCGGATTAAGCATAAAATATCTCAATAGTCTGAACTCGGTGCCGGTAAGTTCCAGCTTAATATCATGGTCATCGCTGACAGTCTGATATTCTTCATCCAGAATTAGCTTTCCGGCCTTGATTATGGAACCGGAGTTCTGCTGTTTTGAACGATGGATCAGGGCATTGATGCGCGCTACCAGTTCTTCAACATGGAAAGGCTTACCGAGATAGTCATCGGCGCCGATTTTAAAACCTTCGACGCGCTCATGCCATTCATCCCGGGCGGTAAGAATCAGCACCAGCATACTGAGTCCGGCCTGGCGCCAGTTTTTCAATACCTCAAGACCATTGCGTTGCGGCAGTCCCAGATCCAGAACGATCAAATCGTAGGGTTCGGTTTTACCCATGAACTCGCCATCGATGCCGTTGTCAGCGACATCAACAGCGAAGCCGGCCTGTTCGAGATTTTTTCTCAGGCTGCGGCTCAGTTCTACGTCATCTTCAACCAGTAACAATCGCATAAATGGGGTTCACTTTTCCTTTTTGGACTTTAACAATTCGCCGGTCTTTGCATTAAACTGCATTTCCCAGACGTTACCCTTTGTGTCTACTGTTTCAATTTCATAGATATAGTGTTGTTGTTCCTTTTCCAGTTCAACTTCCAGCACATGCCCCGGGTGCAGCTTCTGTACTTTAGCAAGAATTTGCTCAAGCGGCAGAATGTCACCTGCCTGTTTCAGTTCTCGTGCAAGCTCATGATCGCTGTCGGCCAGCGCCGGTTGCGGCGTCAGGGCTGAGGCCGAGGCGCATAAAAGCAGCAGCCATACCGTTTTCATGTTAATCACTGTTATTCGACTCAGCACGCTTGTATCCGGTAAACATGGCTTTCACCAGGCTTTCGCGGTGCAGCATACTTTCAAAAATCACTCCGCTAACATGGACGACTACCAGGAAGACGGTGAAATTGGCAAAAAATTCGTGGGTTTCCTCAAAAGCTTCTTCCCAGAACCCGCCAGGGTGACCAGGCATGAATGCCAGTGGTCCGGCTTTTTCTTCAACGCCATAGATAGCCAGTCCGGTAAAACTGGTGAGTAACAGGGAAACAATCAGCAACACGATCATGGCACCACCAGCCGGATTGTGTCCCAGATAGCGTCTGGCTCGGAACGCGAGGGTATCCCTGGTATAACGCTTGATCGTATCGAATGAATAGACAAAATTGCTGAAGCGTGCGTATTGCGGACCGACAAAGCCCCAGAGAATACGGAACAGGACTAGCCCCAGCACAATATACCCGGCCCAGACATGCGGGCTTAGTAAGTCATCTTCGGTAAAATAGGCGATGAAAAATGCCAGCACCAGTAACCAGTGAAACAGGCGCACCAGGGGATCCCATACTTTGATCATTTCAGGTTGTGGCATAACAGAGTGCTCCTTGAAAAAGATTTTGCCAGTGTGCCTGAAAGTCTAGAACATAAATCTTAAATTAAACTTAAGAAAATGTGTAATTATTCAGCCCAATTTCAAAATGATCCAATAGCAGAAGGTGGGTATGGTGTAAGTGCCCATCGGGTCAAATGGTACTCAGTGGCTTGTGAAGTGATTAATCAGGGATGCCTGGCCTGAGCAGGCTACATCGTTCTGCATGATCTTCCGCGTGGCACAAAAAGCGTGCCCACCCTGCGGCGCTGTTCGCCTGAAGGCGAACCTGTAGATAGCCCCCCGCAGATCAGTTCTGCGGGGGAGAGGCTATTATTTTTTAATGTCAATTTTTGCTTTCTTACGCAGATCGCTGATGTATTCCTGGATGCGTTTGTTCTGAAGCACCATGCGTAACTGTTGTTTTACGTCTTCGAAACTGGGCGGGGTGCGCTTGCGTATATCTTCCAGTTTGATGACATGCCAGCCGAAGCGGGTCTTGACCGGTTTTTTGGTATAACTGCCTTTTTTCATCTGTGCGACAGCCTGGGAGAAAGGCGGCACCATCTGTGAAGGATTGAACCAGCCAAGGTCGCCACCATCTTTTGCCGAAGGCCCGGTGGATTTTTTCTTCGCCAGATCTTCAAACTTTGCGCCGCTGTCGAGTTCAGCGATCACGGTTTTGGCTTCTTCCTCGGTTTTCAGGAGAATATGACGGGCCTTGTATTCTGATAATTTTGCTCCGGCGATACGCTTGTCATATTCTTTCTTAAGCTCTTTATCCGTGATTTTATTTTCTTTGGATAATTTGTTGATCAGCCCCTGGATCAGGGCATCGACCTTGAGCTGTTCAAGCTGAAAGGCTACGGTTTCATCATTTTCGATTTTTTCCTTAAGCGCAGCCTGGTGTAGCAGCTCGCGATTGACCAGCTCATTGATGATGGCTTCACGATTGACGCCGCCCTGCCCCTGTTGGTTCTGGCTGCGGCGTTGCATAGCCTGCGCCAGATAAAAGTCATAACTTTTCTGGCTGATGGGGGTGCCGTTTACCGTGGCGACTGCCTGATCTGTTGCGGCCTGGCCCGGGGCTGTGGCCAGCATCAGACCGGCAACGAGAAAACCTGAAAATATTTTGTTCATGTTAATGATATCCTTAGTAGTGGTTTAAAATAAATCTGGGTGGATTAAGGGTTCAGGGTAAGACTTTGTTAAAAGGTTTGACAGTAACCTTGGCATAGACGCCTGCTTCAAGATAGGGATCGAGATCCGCCCAGTGTTGCGCGTCTTCCAGTGAATCAAACTCTGCGACGACAAGCGATCCGGTAAAGCCGGCCGGGCCGGGATCCGGGCTGTCGATGGCCGGGTGTGGTCCGGCTATCAGCAGACGGCCTTCGTCCTGTAATGCCTGCAGACGTTGCAGATGCGCAGGCCGGGTGGCCTTGCGTTTTTCCAGTGAGTTTTCTGTATCCTGTGAAATAATGGCATACCACATGTTAGCTTCCCTGTTCCTGTTCGGCTTCCTGCATAGTGGTGGATTCAGTGTCATTAATATGCCGGGCAAGATAAAACGCCTGCCCAATCACAAACAGAATAGTCAGTCCCATCATCCCGAAGAGTTTGAAATTAACCCATTGTTCCTCAGCCTCTTTGGCCGTTTGACACAGGCTTAGCAACTGACCACTAAACTGTGTTGCGCAGTCTTCAATTTCTACGGGTGCACTGGCGGCGGCAGTCAGTGCGGCATCCGCGATAAAATAGAAATTGGCGACATAAAGGTTGGCGAAGCCCATGGCAATGAAGAAAACCACCCAGCTCATGTTCAGACGTCGCCAGGCCGGCAGGGGAATTTCGATGGCATGGCTCATCATGCGTTCGACCAGGGTTTTTTTGCCAATGAACTGGCTGCCAATAAAGGCTATAGCAAACATCCAGTTTACCGCAGTGGGTTTCCACATGATGAAGCTTTTGTCCTGCAATATCAAGGTGGCGCCGCCGAGCACAACGATCAGTGCAAGTGTAATGAGGTGCATGTTTTCAAAACGCCGGTGGCGGAACCAGAATACGGCATTCTGGATTACGGCTGCAGCGATTGCGACGGCCGTAGCCGCGTAGATACCGTAAAGCTTGTAGGCGATGAAAAAAAGCAGGATGGGGAAAAAATCAAATAATAACTTCATGCTGGGGCAAGTTTATAATTGTATGTTGGTTAATGTAAGGTTGGATTATTGGTGGCATTATAATATTTTTCCATTACCGTGCGCACATAATCCGGATAATCAATGTTGTGCATTTGTTGCATCCCTTCACGGAAGAACTCGGCTGTATCATCAGGGAAGCGCTGCATTATATTTTCAAAGGCCTGTTCCATGATCGAGGGGTGCAGGCTGCGGGTGGCGATAATCCCGTAATTGAAATTCAGTAGTCGCCAGGGACGAAGGGGATCGCTCTTGTCCTGATCCGCCTTGATCTCCGGCTTAATGGCGTCGATGATTTCTCCCACTACCGAGGTTAGCGCACTCATGGTTTCTGCTTCAGATTGACGGTTGGCATAGTCAGAAACGGCATTCACCAGGGGTTCAAGTGTGCTCAGGCGACATTGGTGGCGGGCGCACCATAGCGCCATGGCCAGGGCCAGCTCTTCCAGTTCACCCACGGCGTCTTCCAGTTGCAGGTGGACAGCCCAGTGATTGAGCGTGTTAATGACCTGTAAGCCGAGGTCGGCCATCAGGTCTCGATCGCTCTGCGGGCCTGAATCCGCCGTTGGCTCCGGGTATTCCTTACCTTTCTGGATCAGATCGAGGAATGTCAGAAACCGGTCGATGTCCGCATCCAGTTGATCCGGTTCGTGATTCTGATTTTCGGTAAAGGCGTTGCGACGCGCCTCAATCACGTAGTCGGCTACCCGGCTCAGTGTTTGTGATAGTGTTTGTGCGTCCATTTCCAGATCTGACATGAAATTCCTGCAGTCTATCCATTTTATTAAGTCGGCCACTCTAGCATAGCCGGCACCGTTTTTCTGTAGGTGAAAAAATCAATGACTTAGAGACCATTGTTCCCAGAGGAAGTTCCGAAAAACCGGTGCTCTTGAGCGCTTGATCGGCTAAACTACGCGGTCCATGTCTGTTCAGTATGATTTACATTCCCATTCGACCGCATCCGACGGCAGCCTGAGTCCGTCGGCGCTCGTGCGCCTGGCAAAATTGCGTGACATCGACGTCCTCGCGCTCACCGACCATGACAATATTGACGGCATCCGTGAGGCCCAACTTGAGGCCGAGCAGGTGGGTTTGCAGTTGATTGCCGGCGCCGAGATTTCGGTAAGCTGGGGCAATACGACTATTCATATCGTCGGCCTCAATCTGGACATCGACAATCCTGTCCTGCTCAGGGGCCTGCAGCGACTTTGCGAATTCCGCCAGTGGCGTTCGGAAGAAATTGCTCGACGACTGGCGAAAAAGCGCATCGAGGGTGCGCTGGACGGTGCCCGGGCTTTTGCCAAAGGCAATATTATCGGCCGCGTGCATTTTGCCCGTTTTCTGATTGAACAGGGTTATGCCAAAGATATGCGCCAGGTATTCAGGCGTTATCTGGTGCAGGGCAAGCCTGGCTATGTGCCCGGCGACTGGGCTACGCTGGAGGAGGCGCTGGACTGGATCCATGCGGCCGGTGGACAGGCGGCGATTGCTCATCCGGCCCGTTACCGCTTGAGTGCCACCCGCCTGCGCCAGTTGTTGGGTGAATTTCAGGAATTGCGCGGTTCTGCGCTGGAAGTCGTTTCCGGCAGCCACAGCCGGGATGAAATCCAGCGTATGGCGCAGCTGTGTAGTCGTTCCGGCCTGCTGGCCTCAGCCGGTTCGGATTACCATGGCCCGGAAAATCCTTACATGGATATGGGCAAGCTGCCGGCGATGCCGGTTAATTGCGTTCCAGTCTGGGAAAGCCAGCCCTGGATTCACGCTCAAAAGGCGCAGGCTGTGGCGCTGCCGGCTTCTGCTCGCCTTGCACTATGAGCCAGTATTTCCAGATTCACCCCGACAACCCCCAGCAGCGCCTGATCCATCAGGCTGTGGAACTGGTGAGAAACGGTGCGGTTATTGTCTATCCCACCGATTCGGCCTATGCACTGGGTTGTCATATTGGCGATAAAAAGGCGCTGGACAGGATTCGACGCATCCGCCAGGTGGACGACAAGCACAATTTCACTCTGGTTTGTCGTGATTTATCAGAAATCGCCACCTACGCTAAAGTGGACAACAGCGCCTACCGCCTGCTCAATGCCCATACGCCGGGTCCCTATACCTTTATATTCAAAGGCACGCGCGAGGTGCCGCGTCGCCTGATGCATCCCAAACGCCGCACTATCGGCCTGCGCGTGCCGGATAACACTATTGTACGTATGCTGCTGGCCGAGCTGAACGAGCCGCTGATGAGCAGCACCCTGATTCTGCCGGGTGAAGACATGCCCATGACGGATGCCTATGAAATCCGCGAAGCGCTGGAGCATCAGGTGGATCTGGTTATTGATGGTGGCCACTGCGGTATCGATCCCACGACCGTTGTGGATATGACCGGCGATGTGCCGGAAATTCTGCGACACGGCATGGGCGCGCCGGATTTCATCGCCTGATGAGTATCCATATATAAAAGATGGCAATTAACGCAGAGAACGTAAAGGCGCTGAGACGTGACCGGAGCAAGGCGTAGGAAATACCGAATGAAGCTCGCGAAGCGAGATTCTCACGGTGCAGAGATTGTATAATTTTGATTATTATAATTTTTTTTCTTTGCGACTCTGCGTCTTTGCGTTCTCTGCGTTTAATACAATCCCTTATGAATGAAGACAACTACAGGGATGTGGCGGATTGCAGTATAATCGCCACAAAAAACAGACATCGATTCCCATATACATTCCATTAACAATCTCAGGAGAGAGGATTGAATACCCTTGCGAACCAGCAGCATCGTGTGCTGTCCGGCATGCGGCCTACCGGCGCGCTGCATCTTGGTCATTATCATGGCGTTCTGAAAAACTGGCTGAAACTGCAGCATGAATACGAATGTTTTTTCTTCGTTGCCGACTGGCATGCGCTGACCACCCACTATGAAGAAGTGGAAATTCTGGAACAGAGTGTCTGGGAAATGGTCATTGACTGGCTGGCAGTGGGCGTCAATCCCGGTTCGGCTTCGCTGTTTATCCAGTCGCGGGTGCCGGAACACGCCGAACTGCACATGTTGCTGTCCATGATTACCCCGCTGGGCTGGCTGGAGCGGGTGCCGAGTTATAAGGATCAGCAGGAAAAACTGAAAGAGCGGGATCTGGCCACCTACGGATTTCTGGGCTATCCCCTGTTGCAAAGCGCGGACATTCTGATTTACAAGGCGGGGAAGGTGCCGGTGGGTGAGGATCAGGTCGCGCATGTAGAAATGACTCGCGAAGTGGCGCGGCGCTTCAACCACCTGTATGGCCGTGAGCCCGGTTTTGAAGCCAGGGTGGAAGCGGCAATCAAGAAAATGGGCAAGAAAAATGCCAGGCTTTACAATGACCTGCGAAAAAAATATACCGAACAGGGTGATGCGGAAGCGTTGAAAACCGCCCAGGCGTTGCTCGATTCACAGCAGAATATTACCCTCGGCGACAAGGAACGCCTGCTTGGGTTTCTCGAAGGCAGTGGTCGCATCATCCTGCCCGAGCCGGAGGCACTATTGACGCCGGCCTCAAAAATGCCGGGTCTGGATGGACAGAAAATGTCCAAATCTTACAAAAATACCTTATCATTACGCGAAGAGCCTGATGACATCGAGCAGAAAATCCGCACCATGCCGACTGATCCGGCACGAGTTCGCAGAACCGATCCGGGTAACCCTGAAAAATGTCCGGTGTGGAAACTGCATCAGGTATACTCAGCAGAGGATACGCTGGAATGGGTGAAAACAGGTTGCACCAGTGCCGGAATTGGCTGTATCGACTGCAAGGGGCCGGTAATTGATGCGGTGAAGGCGGAACTTGCCCCTGTCCGTGAACGTGCGCGCGAGTACGAAGAAGATCGCGGCCTGGTGCGCAAGATCATCAATGAGGGCTGCGAACGCGCCCGTGATGTGGCGCGCCAGACCATGGTGGAAGTCCGCCAGGTGATGGGGCTGGATTATAGATAAGCAGGGTTTCTTACCCTCGCGGGTCAGGTGAGCCGTATATGTTCGCCTGAAGGCGAACCTGTAAGGCTCGATCCACTGTTGATACAAGGTAAAAGATTAAGCTCGGATGACTGAACATAAGCAACAGGAAGAACCCGTCATCGTCAGTGAACAGACGGAAATGCCCTTTGCCATCGTGCAGGGCACAGCCGTCACTGAACTGCCGAAGGATCTCTACATTCCGCCGGATGCGCTGGAAGTGTTTCTGGCCGAGTCCTTCGAAGGGCCGCTGGATCTGCTGCTGTATCTGATCAAACGCCAGAACCTCGATATTCTCGATATCCCGATTGCCGATATCACCCACCAGTATGTTGAATATGTGGAAGTGATGACCGACATGCAACTGGAGCTGGCCGGTGAATATCTGGTGATGGCGGCGATGCTGGCGGAAATTAAATCTCGCATGTTGTTGCCGCGTCCGGAAGCTGAAAATGAGGATGAAGAGGATCCTCGTGCTGAGCTGGTGCGTCGTCTGCAGGAGTACGAACGTTACAAACAGGCCGCCGAAGATATCGACGCATTGCCGCGGGTGAGACGTGATGTGTTCCCGGTGGATGTTGATTCGCCGGATCTGAAAATCGTGCGTCTGCCGCCGCGAGTGGAGATGAAAGACATACTTTCAGCGTTCAAGGATGTGTTACAGCGCGCATCCATGTACGAGAGCCATCATATACATATGGAACCCCTGTCAGTGCGCGAGCGCATGTCGCGTGTACTGAGTACGGTCTCGGTTGACCAGTTTACTGATTTCAGCAAACTGTTCACGCTGGAGGAAGGTCGGGGTGGTGTGGTGGTTACCCTGCTGGCGATACTCGAGTTGCTCAAACAGTCCATGCTGGAGCTGGTGCAGACCGAACCCTATGGCCCGATTCACGTCAAGGCTGTGGGCAAGGTGAATAATTAACAGAACCCGATGTTAAGAATATGAACGAAGATGAACTAAAAAAAATCATTGAAGCGGTGCTTTACGCCTCAGATGAACCGATGAGCCTGAACCGCCTGATGAGCCTGTTTCCCGGGGAAAGTCATCCGGGCCGTGACGCCATCAGGGCGGCGATAAGCCAGTTGCAGGAAGAAGCAGAAGATCGCAGCGTCGAGCTTAAGCAGGTTGGCAGCGGTTATCGTTATCAGGTCAGACAGGATTATGCTGAGTGGGTATCGAAGCTATGGGAAGAACGGCCAGCTCGTTACTCACGGGCTTCACTGGAAACCCTGGCCCTGATTGCCTATCGCCAGCCGGTTACTCGCGCCGAGATCGAAGAAGTGCGTGGTGTCAGCGTCAGCTCACAGATCATCAAGGCTTTCATTGAACGTGACTGGGTTAAGGTTGTGGGCCATCGTGATGTGCCCGGCAAACCTGCGTTGTATGCGACGACTAAAGGATTTCTGGATTACTTTAATCTCAAATCTCTGGAAGACCTGCCAAGTCTGGCTGAAATTCGTGATATTGATTCTATCAACGAAAAGCTGGAGCTGAGCCTGCCCGGTGAAAGCACTGAGATGGAAGTGGATGCGGATCATCCCGAATCAGACGATATGGATAATTTGGATGAGACGGCATCCGAAGCAGGACCAGCAGAAACCAATGTAGCTGTAACTTCTCCCGATGTCGATGCGGATGCCGATGAACTTGCCGAGCCGATGAACGGCTAATTTAATCTCTATGGGTTAAATTCCCTGCTGCTTGCAGCGAAAACCAGCAGGAGCGGGCTTGCCCGCGAATAGTTTGAGGTTCAAGCAACCGCTTTCGCAAGCAAGCTTGCTCCTACGATTTAATACCCCGTCCGCTTGCGGCGGGGCTGTTTATATAACGAGCAGGTTGGGCTGAGTAAAACGAAGCCCAACAGAATATCTCACAATGTTGGGGGAGCGAAGGCAGTGCCTGTTGGGTTTCGCTATCGCTCTACCCAACCTGCGTAAAAGATATACCAACCGGTAACTTCTCCTTGAAAGAACGCCTGCAAAAAATTATCGCCCGCGCCGGTTATGGTTCTCGACGTGAAGTTGAAAAATGGATCGAGCTTGGACGGATCAAGGTCAACGGTCGCGTTGCGACTCTGGGAGAGCAGATTGACCCGGCAGACAATGATAAAATCAGCCTCGATAACAAACCGCTGCGTAAGCTTAATGTTACTCCGCGCCTGCGGGTGATCGCCTACAACAAGCCACTGGGTGAAGTTTGCACTCGCCATGATCCACAAGGTCGGCCTACGATTTTCGATGCGCTGCCGAAATTAGCAACGGGCCGATGGATAGCCATTGGTCGCCTTGATATTAATACTTCCGGCCTGTTGTTGTTTACCACCGATGGTGAACTGGCTAACCGCCTGATGCATCCCTCAACCGAAGTCGAACGCGAGTACGCGGTGCGCGTACGTGGTGAAGCAAGCCCGGAAGTGTTTAAACAATTACAGACCGGTGTGGAACTGGAAGATGGCCCGGCGCATTTTGATAATATCCTGGATTCCGGCGGGCAGGGTAGCAATCACTGGTATCACGTGATCCTGCGTGAAGGTCGCAATCGTGAAGTGCGAAGACTTTGGGAAGCAGTGGGTTTTACAGTCAGCCGCTTAATCCGCATTCGTTATGGTGGTATTGAATTGAAGCGTTACCTGCGGCTGGGAAAATGGAAAGACCTGGAGGAAAAAGATATTAAGCAGCTGCAAGTGCTGGCGAGTATTATCCCGCAAGCAAAACAGGATGCAGCGGGAAAATCGGGAAGCAGGGCGCGAGCAGGTAAAACGCACAGAACCCACAGGAAAAATACGCGTAAAAAATAAACGGTTTAAGAATCAGGGGCAAGCGTAAAGTTTCATTCTTACTGGTCGATAGTTTATACACTAAGTAAAAGTTCCGAATTCCTGTCCACTTTAGTTAATGGTGATTTTAGATCTTCGTAGGATGTGCTGAGTGAAACGAAACGCATCATTTCAGACTAAATAGCTGTTCCAAATACCAGATCACTTGTGAATTTCCACGTTCGTGGTGAGCCCTTCGGTTTCGCTCAGGAGAGCCTTGTCGAACCATGAGCGTGGAAATACTGTGAATAGAGTGTTTAATCT
>JASBTR010000183.1 GCA_030148325.1 Gammaproteobacteria bacterium | reverse complement strand
TCAACGGCCTCGCCGAGGTACTTGGCAACATGAAACTTATCAAAGGCAATCTTCTCATCTGCCCCAGGCAGACTTTCCAATGTGGCATTGATGAATGCTGGCCACATATCCATCGAGATGCTCTCGATGGCCTCTCGCTGCCTCTTCTGTCCCCCCGCCTTCAGATGGATGCTAAGATAAAGATTAACAAACGAGGCAGTTGCACTGTAAGGGATTGTGGGGTATTCACACATAATGAATAGCGTAATTATGCAAACTCAACCCGAATTTCTCACCTTGCGTCGACACCTCGAACAGATCATCGTCGGCCAATCCCGGTTGCTCGATCGGCTGATGATCGCACTGCTTACCGGCGGCCATATTCTGCTGGAGAGTCCGCCGGGTCTGGCCAAGACCACGGCGGTCAAGGCCCTGGCCAACGGGGTGCATGCGCACTTTCAGCGCATCCAGTTCACGCCCGACCTTATGCCCGCCGACATCACCGGTAGTGATATTTTTAACCCCAAAACAAGCGCTTTCCGCTTTCTCGAGGGGCCCTTGTTCCATGAAATCATCCTGGCCGACGAAATCAATCGTGCTCCACCGAAGGTGCAGTCGGCGTTGCTGGAAGCTATGGAAGAACGCCAGGTAACGATCAGTGGTCAGTCCCATGCCTTGCCAGAGCTGTTTATCGTCATGGCAACTCAAAACCCGTTAGAGCAGTCGGGGACCTATCCATTGCCGGAGGCGCAGCTGGATCGTTTTCTGTTACATGTGGTTCTTGACTATCCGGATGAGAAAGAGGAATTGCAGATCCTGGATCGGGATCGACGCTCGCATTTTGGCGAAGACAGGGATGATTTGGATACGCGGCTGAGTCCCGCGACGGTGCTGACCGCCCGTCGCGAGGTAGCGGAGGTCCATATTGAAGAGGCCGTGAAGCGTTATGTGGTGAGTATCGTGAATGCCACCCGCAACTTGGGCAAATGGCTGCCGGACTGGCAGGACGCTATACGCTTCGGCGCTTCGCCGCGTGCGACCCTGGCGATGGTACGCGCCGCCAGCGCTCATGCCTACCTGCAAGGGCGGGAATACGTTATCCCCGATGATATCATCGACGTGGCGGGCGACGTGCTGCGGCATCGTATCATTCCCAGCTTCAATGCCAAATCGAAGCGGCTTGGCAGTGACGATCTGATCAAGGGCATTATGGATGCCATCCCCGTCCCCTGAACATGATGTTGCGCTCTGTCATCGAAAAACTGGCGCGCCATTCCCGGCGCTTTCCTGGTGCAACGTCGCAAGTGGCCCAAACGCCACTGGTTGACGAAACCCGTTTGCGTGAACTGGCGCTTTATGCCGAGTCACTGCCGTGGTCGTGTGTGCCGGGCATGGCACTAGACTAGTCGGGTGAAAGTCCCGATACCAGGTAATCGTGGAGCCGAAGGTTAGCGAAAGGACAAGGGCGTTGTCGCGAGGCAGGGTCTGGAGGAAGTTCAACGCGAAACTGCGGGGCGACGAACAGAAACTGGATATGAGGTGTGACGTAGCTGAGGCCAGTGGGCACGTGACCATGAAGCCTTCCATCCGCAATTGGGCTGCGTTTTATAAATCCAGCGTCTACGCAGCGAAAGCCTGGTGTCTTACCCCGGGAGGTCTGCCTATTGTTCAAGGACTGAACTGAAGCTGGAGTGATCCAGCTTGATCGGTAGGTAGAAGTCAGCAGAGGGCATAGTACTGGAATCTCAGGAAGGCCCGAACGGTATGAGAGGAGGATCTAATTCTATTGGAACGAACGTACTACACTAGACCCGGTGAAGCGTTTGTTGGCTTTAGAACAAAGAGAGCCCAGTTGGTAGCGAGTTGGTTCATGGGTGTCCTATAGTGTTAGGGAGTCGTGGACAGTACGACTGAGGGTGTTTTGGAGTAATATCCCCTGCTTGGTGGTAAAGCACGCCTTCGTAGTAACGAAGCCGTTCACTCTGAACAACGGAAGTAGTACATTGAAGGAACTATGCTGCTGAATCAATCAACCGAACCGCCTTGGTACGTGATCCGTATGCCGGGTGGTGTGGGAGGAGGGATACCGTGAGGTATCCCCCTATCCCGATTTATTTTCAATAATCATAGCCACCTCTTATCAAGGTCAATCCGGTTGTTAAGCATTAATACCCATGTAAAAATAGTTTATTTTAGACTGAGTTTTAACCATCATTTGGTGGTGCTATCGACCAACAAGTTTATAACTTTACCAATTTTAAGAAAAAAACAGTAAAATGTGCTGCAAGGGTTGGCAATAACCACCAGGCAAGCTGTGAAAGTTCTGCCCAGGAAGATTTTATTTGGACACTATTTCGGGCCTGGGTATTTCAGTAAAAGCTCGTGAGTAATAAGCGAAGGATTTTTCAGGAACGGTGAATATTGAACTTTGAGGGTTTAATTCCCCGCTGCTTGCGGCGGTCTGGTTTATATAAGGGAAGCTCTGATTAATTACAACATTGTCGTTCCGGCGCGCCCGAACAAAGTGACAAAGTGCCCTTGGGGTGAATGCCGAAATCCAGTAAGTCATTGATACGTAACACATGGATTCCGGATCTTCGCTTCGCTACGTCCGGAATGACGAATTAAGCAGAGCTTCCTTAGTCATTCATCAGTTTTTTTCGGATGCAGTCAAGATACTGGTTTTCATCCGCCATTTTCTGGTTGCGTTGCGCCTGCCAGATCATTTCGCTTAGACATTCCATGATCTCATGTTCAGCTACATGAGCATCGGCGTGTTTTTTTATGAGCTGCTGATACAGGCTGGTCAATTCCGCTGGCTGTTGCAGGGATAACTGTTCCTGAATAGCCAGATGCAGGGATAGATGAAGAAAGGGATTGGGCCCACCGCTTGTTGCCGGAAAGTCTCGCAGAAGATTTTTTTCATTTTCAAACAGGCTATGATATTCGGGATGCAGGCTGATGATCTGCACCAGTATGCTTTCCATTGCTTCCAGTTTTTCCTGCGCCTGGTGTTTTTTCCAGGCTTCAAAGAAAACTTTGCGCATGGCATTTCTGTCCTGTCCAAACATGAGTTGATTTTTCTCCTGTACTATTTAATCTCTACGGGTTTATTTACCCGCTGCTTGCAACGAAACTGTAGGTTGGGCTGAATAAAATGAAGCCCAACAAAATATCGAATGAGGCTCTGTTGGGCTTCGTTTTACTCAGCCCAACCTACAATTAATACCCCCGCCCGTTTGCGGCGGGTGGTTTATTTGGGGAAAATAAATCAGGCCAGATATAAGAATCCGATACCGGCGCTGAATATTGCACCAGGAATACTCCAGTGCCGTTTTTGTTTTTCCAGCCAGTGTAATAGCAGCAGGCCAAAAAAGATACAGATCATATACAGGGGGATCACGCGTACCGAGGTCAGGTGAAACAGATCGCCGGGCAGGTAGTAGGCGTAATATTTTCCGATAAACAGCAGGAAGATCAGATTGCCAGTGACTTCAAACACCAGTGGCGCATCGAGGCCATGCAACAGGGCATGGCTTCTTCGGTTACGCATAAAACTCGGCAGGTATTTTATATAGGTCTGCTCAATAAAATAAAGGTGCATACCGTAGGCCGACCAGAGCAGGGGCGCGAGCAGGGAAATATTATGGTTATAAACAGGCATGACATGATATTGCCACAGGTTTTCGCCGACAAAATAATGATACAGGCTGTTGACAACCGCCTCGCCGAGAATGGCCAGACAGAATACTGTGGCGGCATACATGGCAAGCAGGTAAGCATCAACCCTGAAACTATCGCCGCTTAGTCGGCGATTGGCAAAATAGGAAACGCCGACAAACAGCAGAGCGCAGACTATGCCTGTCATGATTTCCTGTATGAGTGTTGTGTGTTCCATATTGACTATATTTTTACCGTCGAGGTCGCGAAGGCCGCAAAGGGTGAATGGTTCTCCAGCTCTCATGCTCCTGCGCAGGAACGAGGTAAATTATTTTTCTTTTTTGTATTCTCTGCGTCCTTTGCGGTAAAGTATTTTTCCTCATTCGATGTTCTTGTCCTTGAATTCACACAGGTCCTCGATGATACAGGAACCACAGCGAGGCTTACGGGCAATGCAGATATAGCGCCCATGCAGGATCAGCCAGTGGTGAGCGTCCTGTTTGAATTGTTCCGGCACGAACTTGAGTAATTTTTTTTCAACTTCGACTACCGTTTTTCCAGGGGCGATGCCGGTGCGATTGGCGACGCGGAAAATATGGGTGTCCACGGCTATGGTTGGATGGCCGAAAGCAGTATTGAGAATGACGTTGGCGGTTTTTCGCCCGACACCGGGTAACGCCTCCAGTGCGGCGCGATCTTCAGGAACCTGACTGCCATGTTCGTTGATAAGAATTTTGCAGGTTTTGATAATGTTTCTGGCCTTGCTGTTATACAGGCCGATGGTCTTGATATATTTTTTCAGCCCCGACTCTTTCAGAGCAAGTATTTTTTCCGGCGTATTAGCAACCTTAAAAAGTTCTGCGGTGGCCTTGTTTACGCCTTTGTCGGTAGCCTGGGCGGAGAGAATAACCGCAATTAGCAATTCAAAAGTTGAATTGTAATTCAGCTCGGTAGTGGGTGCCGGATTGTGCGCCTGCAGGCGGGTAAAGATTTCCTGACGTTTGTTTTTGTTCATAATAAAGTCAGATGCAGCGTAGGGCACCATGAGCCGCACATGTTCGCCTGAAGGCGAACCTACAGAAGCCTTATCCTGCTTCCTGTATGGTCCGTTCTATCGATATAGTTTGGGTTTTGCGAGTCTGGCGTCTGTCGATCATATTTTTTATGGCAATCAGAAAACCAAGGCCAAGGAAAGCGCCGGGTGGCAGGATGGCCAGTAGATAGCCTCGGTAGTTTTCAAACAGACTGATAGTGAGCCATTTTGCGCCGTCACCGAACATTAATTCGATTTGCTGGAACAGGGTGCCAAAGCCAATGGCTTCACGCAGGGTGCCCAGTAGTAATAAGACAAAGGTAAAGCCCAGCCCCATGAACAGACCATCGGCAAAGGCGTGTGGAATACTGTTCCTGGAGGCAAAAGCTTCGGCACGGGCAATGATCGCGCAGTTGGTAACGATCAGCGGAATGAAGATTCCGAGGATATCATAAAGCTCGTGAAACCATGCGTTCATGCTGAGTTCAATCACGGTGACGATGGATGCGATAATCAGTACGAAAACCGGGATGCGTATTTCAGGGCGCACCCAGTGACGAATAGCTGAAACGGTTACGTTGGAGCAGATGAGGGTCAGGGTTGTGGCCAGGCCCAGTCCGAGACTGTTGACCATGGTGTTGGTAATGGCCAGCAGGGGACAGAGACCGAGCAACTGGACGAAGGCGGTGTTGTTGTTCCACAAACCTTCATAGGCGATGTCACGATAGGGGCTATTCATGATTTTGACTCCTTTTCAACGAGCTTTGGAGTAAACAATTCGTCGCGGTGCTGGTTGAAATAAATGAGACTGTTACGGACCGCTTTGACCACCGCGCGCGGGGTAATGGTGGCGCCGGTAAACTGATCGAAGACACCGCCGTCGCGTTTAACAGCCCACTGTTTGGCTTTTGGGTTTTGCAGTGACTTGCCGGTGAAACCCAGAATCCAGTTGCTATGGGAAAGATTGATCGCATCTCCAAGCCCTGGCGTTTCCTTGTGATTCACAACGCGTACCCCGGCAAGCTGGCCATTATATTTGATTGCGACCAGCAAATAGATATTACCATTGTAACCATCCGGTGCAATACACTCGATAATCGCGGCAACAGGTTGGCCTGCCTTGCGTGCCCGATAGACGTTAACCGGTCTATCGCTACCGAGAAGCGCCGGTTCGGTGACGCTTATAGTATCACTGAACAAATCGTTATCATGCTGTTCCGGCGGAATCAGTTCATGCAGTGTCTTCATCAGGGTGGCGCGGTGGTTCGCGGCGATCCTGTCGGCGGTGTTTTCATAGGTTAGACTGACCATACCGGTGCCGACAATGGCAAACAGTCCCAGCAGGACGGCGCTGATAATCATGTTCTTCAGCGGCAGCATAGTCAGTCGTCCCTGTGGCCGAACACCCGGGGCTGGGTGTAATAATCAATGGTGGGAACCGCCATGTTCATCAGCAGTACGGCAAAAGCGAAGCCATCGGGATAGCCTCCCCAGCTTCGAATAATATAGGTGAGTATGCCGATGCCGGCGCCATAGTACAGGCGGCCGCGCACGGTGGTGGCGGCGCTGACCGGATCAGTGGCAATGAAAAATGCGCCGAGCATGGTGGCGCCGCTAAAGAGGTGGAAGATCGGCGATGCATGGGTGTCGACATCGACAAGCTGGAACACCAGCGCGCAGAGAAACAGGCTGCCAATCACAGCAACCGGGATCTGCCAGCTAATGACGCGCATAAAAATCAGCAGCATGCCGCCAACCAGAAACATCAGGTTAACCCATTCCCAGCCATATCCGGCGAGCGTGCCGAACAGGTTCTGGAAGTGCTGGCTGATTTCTTCGATGGTCATATTCAGACCCAGCTGAGTCTTCATGGTATCCAGTGGTGTAGCCATGCTGATAGCATCAAGCCCACGGCCGGCTGGTAGAATATCGAACAGGCTGTAACGCAGGCTGTCCATAAACGCTATGTTGTGAGTCTGTGCCGGTAACCAGGTGGTCATTTCGCGGGGGAAGGCGATCAGCAGCATGGCGTAACCGACCATGGCCGGGTTGAAGGGGTTATAGCCGAGACCACCGTAAAGCTGTTTGGCGATGACGATGGCAAAGGCGGTACCGAGAAAGATTAGCCACCAGGGTGCCAGTGACGGCAGGGCAATGGCCAGCAGGGTTGCCGTGAGAATGGCGCTGTAGTCAGTCAGAAATGGTTTAATCGGGCGCTGGCGTAGTCGCAGCATCAGGGCTTCACTGGCAAGCGCGGTGGGAATAGCAATAGCCAGATTGATGAGCAGTCCCCAGCCGAAGAAATGCAGATGGGTGAGTATGCCCGGGATCAGGGCAAACAGTACCGCCAGCATGATCCGGGAGATACTGTTGCCCGAGTTTAGAAAAGGGGAGCTGCTTATACTGAAGTTCATGTTAGTGCATTCGCTTCTGTTTAATGTTATCAGTCATCTGCTACCTGATTCCTGCGTCGAGCTTCAACCTCTGCGATGGCTTTTTTCTGCGCCTCGCTGAGATTATCAGTGTTTTTTTTCTGCTGTTCCTGTTCAGTGCGCCGGGCTTTGACTCGCGCCATCGCTGCTTCGATAGCTGCCTTTTTGGCATCTTTATCACTGGTTTTGTCGCCGGTTTTTTTCAGCAATTCCTTTTTGCGGCGCTTGCGTTCCTCATTTTCTTTCTGCTTACGTTGTAGACGGTAGAGTCGGAATTCATGCCGTTGGCGCGCCTGATCGGCTTTTTTCTTTTCCTCTTCCTGCGCCCAGATTTCGGTTTTGGCAAAACGGTAATAATTAACCAGCGGAATATGGCTGGGGCAGACATAGGCGCAGGCGCCGCACTCGATGCAGTCGAACAGGTTGTAGTCCTGGATACGATCAAAATTCTGCGCGCGGGCATACCAGTATAGCTGTTGCGGAAGTAGCTGTACCGGGCAAACACGGGCGCATTCGGCACAGCGGATACAGGGCATGGCGGGGCTGTGGGGTTCTCGTTTTAGAGTCAGCACGCAGTTGCTGGTCTTGATTACAGGCACATCCTGACTGGGAACTTTAACCCCCATCAGTGGGCCGCCCATAATCAGATCAACATCAGCCTGTTGATCAAAGCCACATTGATCAAGCAGAGCACGGAACGGCGTACCGAAGCGCACCTGCAGATTGCGTGGATGGTTGACGGCATCGCCGGTAACGGTAACCACGCGGGAGATAAGGGGCTGACCCTGCAGGGCATCATAGATTGCGGCGGCAGTGGCGACGTTGTGGCAGACCACACCCGCATGGATTGGCAGAGTATGGCTGGGGATCTCCTTGCCAGTGACGACCTTGATCAGCTGTTTTTCCCCCCCGGTTGGATAGAGGGTTGGAACCTGGACGATTTTAATGTCGAGGGGCTCGTGTTCTTCCAGCGCATTGACCAGCATGGTATGGGCGAGGCGCTTATTGTCTTCCACTGCAATGATGCAGTGTTCGGCCTGTAAGGCCTGCTTCATAATCAACAGCCCCTTAATGATTTCATGCGGCCGTTGTTGCATGAGCATCGCGTCACAGGTGATATAGGGTTCACATTCGGCGCCGTTGAGTAACAGCGTTTTGATTTGATTGCCCGGCCCCGGGTTGAGTTTGATAAAACTTGGAAAGCCGGCGCCGCCAAGACCAACAATACCGGCATCGCGCAGCAGATGCCGCAGCTCGGCCGGTTCCATTTCACGGTAGTTATGCGCCTGAGTCTCGATGGCTTCATCTTTACCATCGGCTTCGAGTACGATACAGGGCGCTTCGAGTCCGGATGGGTGGGGCACGGGCCGGGTTTCGATAGCGATGATCTGACCAGACGTTGTGGCATGTACCGGTGCGCTGACAAAGCTTTTTGCCTTGGCGATCATCTGTCCCTTAAGCACTCGCTCGCCGATCCTGACCAGGGGTTCGGCGGGTTTGCCGATATGCTGTTGCAGAGGCAGAGTCAGTAGCGGCGGGATAGCCGCGTCACTGATGAGTTCGTGCATGGATCTTTTTTTATGTTCAGGCAGATGCAGGCCACCGTGAAAATGCCAGAGCCGGTATTTCATGATTTACCATCCTCCGGTTTTTCCAGCTCGGCGTCGGGCAGGGGCCATTTCCAGTGATTGATACCCTGTTTCACCGGTACGATATGAATGCAGTCCACCGGGCAGGGCGGAATACACAGGTTGCAACCGGTACATTCGGAATCAATGATCGTGTGCATCTGTTTGGGCGCGCCGAGGATAGCGTCCACCGGACAGGCCTGGATACAAAGCGTACAGCCGATACAGACCTGTTCATCGATATGAACAATGGTTTTTTCTGCGTGTTCGCCGTGTTCCTTATTCAATGGAATGGGATCACGGCCAAGCAGATCGGCCAGCGCCTGGATCACGGCTTCGCCACCGGGTGGGCACTGGTTGATTTCAGCCTCGCCATTGGCGATCGCCTCGGCATAGGGTCGGCAGCCGGGATAGCCGCACTGGCCGCACTGGGTCTGTGGCAGGATGGCATCGATTTTATCTGTAACCGGATCGCCCTTGACCTTGAAGCGGATAGCGGAATAGCCGAGCAGC
This sequence comes from Gammaproteobacteria bacterium, assembly GCA_030148325.1. Taxonomy (GTDB): domain Bacteria; phylum Pseudomonadota; class Gammaproteobacteria; order UBA6429; family Thiohalophilaceae; genus JAADGZ01. The sequence goes on along the minus strand of JASBTR010000183.1, from coordinate 3,279 downwards.
AGGCCAAAGGCAATGGCAAGGGCAGTTAAAACGATAATAGCTTCGAGCATGCTAGCGTTTCACCTTAACCTTTCACCAGCCCGGCAAAGCCTATGAAGGCGATCGACATCAGCCCGGCGGTAATCAGGGCGATCGATGCGCCCTGGAAAGCTTCCGGCACGTCAGCGGCGATGATGCGTTCACGCATGGCGGCGAACAGGATTAGAACCATGGAAAAGCCAACTGCCGCGCCGAATCCGTAGAGGGCCGATTCGACAAACCCGTGGTGGGTTTGCACATTCAAAAGTGCAACGCCCAGCACTGCGCAGTTGGTGGTAATCAGGGGCAGGAAAATACCGAGCACCTGATAGAGCAACGGGCTGGTTTTGCGCACCACCATTTCGGTGAACTGCACCACCACGGCAATTACAAGAATGAAGGTGATGGTGCGCAGGTATTCCAGGCCAAGGGGGGCGAGCAGGTATTCATTGGCCAGATAACTGCACACCGACGACAGGGTCAGTACAAAGGTAGTGGCCAGCGCCATGCCGGTAGCGGTTTCCAGTTTGCGTGAAACCCCCATGAAGGGACACAGACCCAGAAACTTCACCAGCACGAAGTTATTGACCAGGACGGTGCTTACCAGAATGAGAGCGTATTCTTTCATGATAGTGACGAGGGACGAGGGACGAGGGACGAGGATAACATCATCATCCTGTCCATGCTCAGGTTACCCGTTGGATAGCCAATAATTGGCAGTTTGCCATGACAGGCAATCAACTGCATCAATGTGTGATTATTGTGGTTCCTCGTCACTCGTCCCTCGTCACTCGTTACTTGTTGTCACTCGTCCCTTATTTTACTCGCATCCCCGGCTGCGCACCGTCATGGGGTTCCAGTATCCATAAATCTTTGCCACCCGGTCCGGCGGCCAGCACCATGCCTTCGGATATACCGAAGCGCATTTTGCGTGGTTTGAGGTTGGCGACCATGACTGTCAGTTTTCCCTGCAGATCTTCGGGCTGATAGGCGGATTTGATGCCGGCGAAAACATTGCGGGTTTCATCGCCAAGGTCGAGTGTCAGTTGCAGCAGCTTGTCGGCGCCTTTGACATGCTCGGCTTTAACAATGCGGGCAATGCGTAGATCCAGTTTGGCGAAATCGTCGAATTCAATTTCAGCCGCAATGGGTTCAATCTTGCTTTGCGGTGCGCTCTTTATCGGTTGCGTGTTTTCCTGGAGATGTTCTTTTGAGGCCTCGATCATGGCGTCCACTTTTTCGGATTCCACCCGCGTCATTAATGGCTTGAATTTATTGATCGTGTGATTAGTTAGCGGCGTGGCGATATCTTCCCAGAGCAGTGCTTCGATATTGAGAAAGGCTTCGGCCTGTTCCGCCATTTTGGGCAGCACGGGTTTGAGAAAACCGATCAGGGCGCGGAACAGGTTGAGTCCCATGCTGCAGACCGCCTGCACCTGCTGCTCTTTGCCTTCTTCTTTGGCCAGCACCCAGGGCTTGTTGGCGTCAATGTACTGGTTGGCCTGATCCGCCAGCGCCATGATTTCACGAATGGCATGGCTGAACTCACGCTGCTCATAGAGTTGGGCAATCTGCGTGCGGGCCTCGGCAAAATGGGCATAAAGTTCGGGTTCGGTGCAGTCGCCTGAAAGTTGTCCATCGAAACGTTTGTAAATAAAACCGGCGCAGCGGCTGGCGATGTTGACTACCTTGCCGACCAGATCGGAATTGATACGCAACTGGAAGTCTTCGAGGTTGAGATCCAGATCCTCGATGCCCTTGCTCAACTTGGCGGCGTAGTAATAGCGCAGGTATTCGGGGTTGAGCTGATCAAGGTAGCTGCGCGCCTTGATGAAGGTACCGCGTGACTTGGACATCTTCTGGCCGTTGACGGTGAGGAAGCCATGACAGAAGACTGCCGTCGGCGTGCGGAAACCTGCGCCGCTGAGCATGGCCGGCCAGAACAGGGTATGGAAATAGGCGATGTCCTTACCGATGAAATGATACACCTCGCAGTCGCTGTCCCTGTTCCACCAGGTATCGAAGTCCAGATCCTCGCGTTTGTTGCAGAGATTCCTGAAACTGGCCATGTAACCGATAGGAGCATCCAGCCAGACATAAAAATATTTGCCCGGTGCATCGGGGATTTCAAAGCCGAAGTAAGGCGCATCACGGGAAATATCCCAGTCCTGCAGGCCGGACTCGAACCATTCATCGAGCTTGTGTGAGATTTCCGGCTGGGTGTGATTTCCCTGTGTCCACTCGCGCAGCATGGGTTCGAAGTCACCGAGTTTGAAAAAGAAATGCTCGGATTCCTTTTCAACCGGCGTGGCGCCGGAGACAGCGGAAACCGCATTCTTCAGTTCAGTGGGGGAGTAGGTTGCGCCGCATACTTCACAGCTGTCGCCGTATTGTTCGGCTGCACCACAGCGTGGACATTCGCCCTTGATGAAGCGATCCGGCAGAAACATTTCCTTCTCCGGATCATAGGCCTGTTTAATGGTGCGTACCGCGATATGGCCGCCATCGCGTAAACCTTTATATATATATTCCGCCAGTTCACGATTCTCATCTGAATGGGTGGAATGAAAATTATCAAAGCCGATACCAAAATCGGCAAAATCCGCCCGGTGTTCAAGATCCGTGCGCGCAATCAGTTCTTCGGGGGTGATACCTTCATTTTGCGCCCGCAGCATGATGGGCGTGCCGTGGGCATCATCGGCACAGACATAAATACATTCGTGGCCTTGCATTTTCTGGAAGCGCACCCATATATCGGTCTGGATATATTCCACCAGATGTCCCAGGTGGATGGAGCCATTGGCATAAGGCAGGGCGCTGGTGACCAGGATGTGGCGTTTAGATTTTAATTCGTTCATTCGATTTTTACAGGTGCTTGTTATCCCAAGTGTTTCCCGGGACTGATGGGAGGCGCTACCCTATCAGGAATGCCCGGATTGAGCCAGCCCGGATTCAGTTCAGCGCCCGTTTTCAGCTTCACCCTATCCACATAGGGGGGCGAAAATCTCGCCAATACCCGTTAAAATGGCAGGCTGTTTCGAATGATGGCGCTTTGCTGCAATTTTGTGTAATATGCGCCTAATACTTTATCAAATTACTCGGATATTATAAACCGGTATTTTTCAATGCGAACGGGGCGGACAGGTTCTGCGCCCGGGATTTTAACCCCGAATTTTAAACTCAGGAGAAGCAAATGGCTGAGGTTTCACAAGCACAGGTCGAAGACGCCATCAAGATGTATATTGATCCCTATCTGGAAGG
>JASBTR010000056.1 GCA_030148325.1 Gammaproteobacteria bacterium | reverse complement strand
CGGTTTCGCTCAGGAGAGCCTTGTCGAACCATGAGCGTGGAAATACTGTGAATAGAGTGTTTAATCTGCTTGTCCTTCGACAGGCTCAGGATGAACGGTAATTGCTTAAAGTGGACTGGTATTTGGAACAGCTATTTAGTCTGAAATGATGCGCTTCGTTTCACTCAGCACATCCTACGAAGGTCTAAAATCACCATTAAAAAGTGGACAGAAATTCGGAACTTTTATTTAGATTCACCGTGGATGCCTTCCAATAAACCGCTATAAAGTAAGGCATTTTCATGGCTGCCTTTGTATAAGCTGACACCATATTAAAATCCTGATGTGATATTTGCCGGGTAATAAACCTTCAATTTGCAGGGTGAAACTTATCCCTGATAGCGTATTGAAAATGATCCTGAAATAGTTGAGAGTATCCTTTTCGAATTGCCTGGAGTTTTAATCTCCAGGGGTTTAATACCCCATTTTCTTGTGACGGGTAGTTTATTCTCTGAGGGTTTTATCTCTATGGGTTAAATTCCCCGCTGCTTGCGGCGAAAACCGGTAGGAGCGGGCTCCCCGCGAATAGGTTGAGGTTTATCCAACCGCTTTCGCGAGCAAGCTCGCTCCTACGATTTAATACCCCCTTCGCTTGCGGCGGGGTTGTTTATTTCCCCACGGCTTGCTGTGGGGTTGTTTATTGCAGGTTTTATTATGAATGAAAAAACAATGGATGAAATAAGCGATGCTGACTTCAGCACACTAACCCGATTAATTATGAAGATTCTGGATGAATGGGGGCTGAGCGCTGCAGAACAGATGAAAGTGTTGAACCTGCCGGAGAAAACGCCGACTCGGGCATTGAGAAAATATCGGGATGGTGCGCCTTTTCCAAAGATACCGGAAGTATATGAGCGACTCGAGCATATTGTCGGGATTTTTGAAGCACTACGAACAAGTTATCCACATAGCAAGCAGATGGCTATGATATGGATGAATAAATGTAATAAGCACTTCCCTGCGCGTCCGCCAATTGCGGTTATTAGTGAAGATGGTTTGCAGGGCCTGGTACAGGTGCGCGCACATCTGGACTGTACCTTTGACTGGTTTTCATCCTGAATGCTGGTATGTTCAACGCCTGGGGCGCTGGCGTCCCTTAAAGCTGGTGATAGCTTTGATGATTTCGGCGTAGGGGAAATCTTCGATCTGGCCGAAGTGCTGTTCAGCTGCGCCTAGCAGGCCGGCGATATCATTCATGTCCGGCGCAGTCGGATCCTGCTTCAGTACGACTTCCTGTAATCCGGACAGACCTCCAGCCTGAACTCTGATTTCATTGGCGTGAGGAAGTTGTCCATCAATGCGAGCGATACGCAGGGCAAAACTGGCATTTTGGCGCAGATGAAGAAGTAGTTTGAGACAGTCTTCATAACGGCTGTCTGAGTTACAGGCAACACCCTCGCGATCTGCAAGGTTGAACCGCCTGGAGCAGCTACAGTTGCAGTGCCGCGCATTGATGGCTTTTTCAAATACACATTTGCGCTGGTTGACAGATCGGTATACCGAGCGATATTGATCTTCGTCCATTCTGGTATTTTTCTACAGGTCTGGCAGGCGGGGACTATTTTTCCCATTCCTGAATAATAGGCGCCTCACGTTTTTCCATCAACTGCTCTTCAGCCTGTAGTGCATTGTCAGCGAAAATAATTTTGTAAACAGTTTTGTCTTCAGCAGAGAGCTTGCTGCGTTGTTCTTTGACAAAGTTTTTGGCTTCTTTGTAGGCTTCGAATTCTTTCAGCATCTCGAGGTTTTTAACCAGTTCACTGACAGCGGGTTTAATTTCATAAACAAAATAGGGCATTATCTTATTCCTGTACTCATTATCGGGAACCTGATGACAAACAAGCAGAATCGGTTGCTGCTTTTTTCAGGATTATACTATGGCTTTCAGGCATCTGCGAAAAAGCGGTAAACATATGACAGACAAATAGCTTTAACTGGAATTACTGATAGAAGCTGAATTGGGAGGCTATCCTGATTTTTCAAGAGTTTATCGCAGGGCCGGCTTTAAAACCAGACAAATCCGTACCGTTCGCAAGGCAATGCGTGAACTGAAAAAATTGCACCTGGCTGTGATTGTAGCGGAATCTAATCTCTTAGACTTTAATTCCCCCAGCTTGTAGCGGAAAACTGTAGGTTGGGTAGAGCGAAGCGAAACCCAACAAGCGAGCGTCCCGATGGGTTTCGCTTCGCTCCACCCATCCTGCAATTTAATCTCTATGGGTTAAATTCCCCGCTGCTTGCGGCGAAAACTGGTAGGAGCGGGCTTGCCCGCGGATAGTTTGAGGTTTATCCAACCGCTTTCGCAAGCAAGCTTGCTCCTACGATTTAATACCCCGTAGTTTGCTGCGGGGTGGTTTATTATCCCGTCTGCTTGTTTCCAGCCAGCGCTCGTTTAGCCTGTGGTTGAAGCCGCTTTATTTCCATTTCTCGTTTCAGGGCAGCGGAGTGATCGGCTTGTTGTTCCTGATAGACCAGGGTCACCGGTCGCCGGGAGCGGGTATATTTTGCGCCGCCCCGGCCGTTGTTATGTTGTTGTAGACGACGGGACAGATCCTTGGTGATGCCGGTGTAGTAGGAGTTGTCACTACAACAGAGCATATAGACATACCATTTATCAGGAAGTTTTTGCATAGGCTGATTGTATTGCGCCTGAATATTAGTTCTCGGCTAGACTCCTGTATTTCTGTGGTTATACTTGAGTAAGTTAGTGTTGAGTATAAACGAACCTGTTAATCAACCATAGCATGGTGAACAATGCCTGAGAATTTGTCCGAACTTGTCAGCAGTGTTGAAGAAATCGTTTCTTTTCCAGAGGTCTATTTACGGGTTAATCAGGTGCTTGATGATCCTGAAAGTACAGCGGCACAGGTCTCAGAAGTTGTTAGTCAGGATCCCGGTCTTACGGCACAGTTGCTACGAATGGCCAACAGTCCGCTCTATGGTCTTAGCAAGGAAGTGAATACGGTTGTCCGAGCGGTTAATATTATCGGCACCAAACGTCTACGTTATCTTGTGCTTGCGACCACCTCATTGAAGGTCTTTGAAGGTATCCCTAATGATTTAATTACCATGGATGATTTCTGGCTGCACAGTCTGTACTGCGGGCTGGCGGCAAAAACACTGGCAGATAATATCAAAGGTTTGCAGCCAGATGCCTTGTTCGTGGCGGGCCAGTTGCACGATATTGGTCAGTTACTGATGTACAGCCAGTTGCCCGATCTGGCGCGCGAAGCGGTGCTGCGTTCAATTGAAGAGCCGGATGAACCGGATCTCTATCTGACTGAACGTGAAGTCATTGGTTTTGATCATGCACAACTGGGCGCCCAGCTGGCGCAAGACTGGCATTGGCCGGCGATGCTGGTGGCAACGATCGGCTGGCACCATGAGCCTGAAAAAGCAGAAGAGTTCCAGAAAGAAACTGCCGTGGTGCATATTGCCAATAGTCTGGCTGTGCTGGCGGAGTTAGATACCACTGATGCTGAAGAGACAGATGCGCCGCGCATTCATCCGTCAGCCTGGGAAATGATTGGCATGAGTGATGAAATTATTCCTCAGGTACTGGAATCCATTCGCGGCCAGTTTGAAGAAACCCGCGCCATGCTGGCGGGCTGAAGCTTGAATCTGATTTTCATTATAAACGCAGAGAACGCGGAGGCGCAGAGGACGCAAAGGTTATTATTTTGTTCCCAGGCAGGGGATTTATATCTCCCGGCTTTAGCCGGTAGGAATATTCACATCATAGATTGTATACAATTCATCATGCATAAAATTTTATAAAACTCTGCGTTCTCTGCGTTCTCTGCGCCTCCGCGTTCTCTGCGTTTTTCACAAGATTTTTCAGGCCTTCGCCTCGGCCAGTCTTTCCAGCCCTTCCCGAGCAATTTCTCGTATTTCTTCCGATTCATCCTCTAATAGTTTTTTCAATACCGGAATAGCTTCGGGGCTGTCCGTCAGGGCCAGGTAATAGCCGACATCGGTGCGAATGCGGGGATTTTTATGGGAGGCGAGACGACTGAAATCCGGAATCAGTCGTGCCAGGTCGGCCTTGTTCTCAATACTTTCCAGGATCGCGTCAATTCCGATACGCACCTGCATCTCAGTGTCCTCATCCTCAAGCAGTGGAATGACTGCCCGAAGTTGCTGCGGCGCGTTATTCAGTATTTTTATCAACTTGTTGAGATGCCCCTGTTTCAGTTCTTCCGCGATATATTCGCTCATGCCTTCAATACTGTTGGCGCGCTGTGCCCATTTGCGTAGTTCGTCTGGAGAATGCTGACCTTCCAGCATGAAGGGGCCGAGACGTGTCCAGGGCACAGAGCGTACATTAAGTTCCTGGGCTCGCTCTGGCCGGGCCACGATATTGGTGATGGCAAGATGTCCGATCAGGCCTTCCTTTACCAGTTGCGACAGGCCTTCGAGGACAACGCTGCAGTGGGCGCAATGGGTAGCGAGCAGGAGTTCGGCATCGGGATTGTCCGAGGGTGAATTAGTCATTTCCGAGTTCTCCCAGGGAAGTGAGCGGCTCAGGCTTCGATATCAGGGATCAACTTGCTACGCACCCGCATGATCATGTCTTTCAGATACAGCTTGCGTTTCTTTAAACGTATGATTTGCAATTGATCGATTTCGGGATCGCACGCCAGTCGGTGAATCACCTCATCCAGATCCCGGTGCTCAATGATAAGCTGCTCCATTTTCTGGCGCAGTTCCCTGTTGGTTTCTTCATCTTTCATTGCGCAGATACGGGAGGAGTGGGTGCATGGTGGTTCTATTTTAACTGAAACTATAGGGGGGGCAAGGAAAGTTGATATAATAGCAGATTATTTCTGAATATTTGCATTACTATATTATGCCGCCACTAGTCAGCCTCAAAAACGTATCGCTCGCCTTTGGTAGCGCGCCCCTGTTAGAACAGGTTAACCTGAATATCGAACGGGGTGAGCGGATTTGTCTGCTGGGACGTAACGGTACCGGTAAATCCACCCTGTTACGCGTGATCGCCGCTGAAATTGGGGTCGATGACGGCGAAATCTGGCGCCATGACAGCCTGCGAGTGGCAAGCCTGGAGCAGGATGTCCCCGTTGGGGACGAGCGCAGTGTTTTCGATGTAGTGGCCAGTGGTCTGGACAGTCTGGGAACCCTGCTGAGCGACTACCATCGTCTGGCCCACCAGCTTGAGCAGGGCGAGCATGATGCTGATCTGCTGGAAAAATTTTCTCACCTGCAACAACAAATTGAAGCCGCTGAGGGCTGGCGGTTTGAACAGCGTGTGTCAGCGGCCATTTCACGTCTTGAACTGCCGGTGAACAAAAGCATGGACGAGCTTTCCGGCGGACTTAAGCGACGTGTGCTGCTGGCGCGTGCGCTGGTGCAGGAGCCGGATTTGCTGTTGCTGGATGAACCCACTAACCACCTGGATATCGAGGGCATCACCTGGCTGGAAGAATTCATGCTGGGTTTTAACGGCGCGCTTTTATTTATTACCCATGATCGGACTTTTCTGCAGCAGCTGGCGACCCGCATTATCGAGCTGGATCGAGGCCGACTGACTTCCTGGCCCGGTGACTACGCGAATTATCTACGCAAGAAGGAAGAACGACTGGCGATAGAAACAGAACATAATGCGCTGTTTGACAAAAAGCTGGCCCAGGAGGAGACCTGGATCCGGCAGGGGATCAAGGCGCGGCGCACCCGTAACGAAGGCCGAGTGCGTGCGCTCAAAGCCCTGCGCGAGCAGCGCAGAGCGCGGCGTGAACAGGGCGGTAAAGCAAAAATCAACCTGGAGTCGGCCAGCGCCTCCGGTAAGCTGGTAGCGGAGGTTGAGAATACAGCTCTGAGTCTGGGCGGCCGTTGTCTGTTGCGTGATTTTTCTACCCGCATCATGCGTGGCGATCGGATTGGCATTATTGGCCCCAATGGCATCGGCAAGACCAGCCTGATCAAAATGCTGCTGGGTCAGTTGCCGCCAGATACCGGAAAGGTAACGCTGGGGACCAAACTGGAAGTGGCTTATTTTGATCAGCAGCGGGCGCAACTGGATCCGCAAAAGACGGTAATTGAAAATCTTAATCTGGGTACGGAGCAGGTGACTATCAATGGCCGTTCCCGCCATGTGATCAGCTATTTACAGGATTTTCTGTTTACGCCACAGCGAGTGAATTCCCCCGTCAGCTCACTTTCCGGTGGCGAGCGTAACCGCCTGCTGCTGGCGCAATTGTTTACCCGGCCGGCCAATTTGCTGGTGATGGATGAACCTACCAATGATCTTGATGTGGAAACCCTGGAATTACTGGAAGAGTTATTGACCGAATTCAAGGGCACCCTGCTACTGGTCAGCCACGATCGTAGTTTCCTGGACAATGTTGTGACCAGCACCATGGTGTTCGAGGGGGAGGGCGTTCTGCGGGAGTATGTTGGCGGTTATCAGGACTGGTTGCAGCAGCGCGTGCAGATACCGGTCGCCAGGCCGGTCACAGACAACGAAACCATCGTAGCGGAAAAAATACCGGGCGCGAATAAATCGCGTAAATTGAGCTATAAGGAACAGCGGGAACTCGACAGCCTGCCGGAAAAAATTGAAGTACTGGAGGCCGAGCAGGAGAGCCTGCAGGCACAGATCAGTGACAGCGGATTCTACCAGCAGGATAAACAGCAGATCGTGGATATCCTGCAACGCCTGGAGACGCTGCAGCAGGAGCTGGAGCAGTCCTACCTGCGCTGGGAAGAGCTGGAATAATCCGTTAACAAGTACTTGCCATGCTGTAATAAGTTATTTTGCGTGACCGGTAGTGTGATTTGATATATTGAGAGCTGAATTCTCAGCAACCTCTCTCGTCATTCCGGCGCAGGCCGGAATTCAGTGGTTTCAACGACTTTCTGGATACTCGCCTGGGGTGCTTATTCAGCCTCATGCTTTAATGCAGTCCCATCTTTCCTTACCAATATATTGTTCATATGCATGTTGCAATACGCTCAGGAATGCACTCATATAAATTGAATATATAGGTATTCAGCTCGGGTATATAGGCAATATTATTATCGTTTTTTCGGGTTAAAGTAATCCCGGTGTGTGCCGTTAAAATGCGTGTGCAGGAACGACTACTTCACAAACATACCCGACCTCGTTTGTGGGGAATATTTCTGGTAGAAGGCAGGCCGGTTAATATACGAAGAAGTCAAGCAACAATGTATTTTTCCCCGATTTGTGACTTATCGGACTAAGGTTACCGGGATTTTGTTTTCTTTATTAATTAAGATGTCGGAGACCGAACATGTTTCGTAATTTTAAGATAGGCACTCGCCTTATTGCAGGTTTTGGTGTCAGTCTGCTGTTGCTGATCGCAGTTATTATTCCACTTGTCATCACCCAGATTTCAAGTATTGTTCATGAGGCAGAGTCTCGCGAACTGGAAAAATTGTTTGATAATGCGCAGGCGGAAATTAATTCAAAGGGG
>JASBTR010000180.1 GCA_030148325.1 Gammaproteobacteria bacterium | reverse complement strand
AGCTTGCTGTGATTAATATTAACCGCCAAGACGCAAAGGACGCCAAGTTTTAGCCAAACAATTCCTGGCGTCCTTTGCGTCTTGGCGGTTCAGGTTGTTCCTTTGACTAATACCCCGTAGCTTGCTGCGGGGTTGTTTATTAGGCATCTCGCTCCATGGCGAGAAGTACGGGTTAACCCTCATGGTGAAATAATGAAACAGATATTGGTAGAACAACTGGCCTCGCCGGCCAAGCTGGAAGTGATGGGTGTGTATGACTGGCCAGAGTGGAGTAAGGAAGTATCCGAGTTTGACTGGGTCTATGATCAAAGCGAGACCTGCTATTTTGTCGACGGTCATGCCATTGTCACGCCCGAAGGCGGGGAGCCGGTGGAAATGGGTGAAGGGGATCTGGTTATCTTTCCCGCCGGTCTGCGCTGTCGCTGGAAAATTACCGAGGATGTGGTCAAGCACTATAACTTTAGTTAGCGTTCATCCATGATGGGTTTCGCTTCGCTCTACCCATCCTACTTTATTTAATCTTTTGTAGGATGGGTAGAGCGAAGCGAAACCCATCAATCATAATATTGACATAATTCCTTCAAAAGCCGGAGCTATACTTCCCGGGCTTTTATGCGAGACGTGTAGTTTCTGTCCTGCAGAAAGTATATCCAAAGTCTTATAGACGCCTGTGGTCAACAGGCGTAACTTTATTATCCCTTTATAAGGGATAGTGAGTAGTGAAGTCGAAGGAGGGAATCAAAATGATTGAATCAGCAAAAAAATATATTCTATTGGGTGTTTTAATTTTCGGTCTTGCTCTGGTGTTGTATGCAATGCCGGAACGTCCGCTGAATGAGAGCATGAGCGCCAGCCTGCAGTTCGATGTTAATAAGCTGAATTAATAAAAAAACAGAATCACTGTATCATCGGATTGCATCAGCAAACCGAACAAAATTTCTCTAAACCTAAATACTCTACCGGCCAGGTGTCGGATCGATCAGTCATTTGGCCGGTTGACCGACAGGAAACGCCTGTGGTGCATCGCCCACCACAGGCGCTGAATGAATCAACGTCGAAACACCCTCAGCCAGCGCCAGACATTCAGCAGGCTGGCCAGTGAGGCGGCGACATAGGTCCAGGCGGCGGCCCTGAGTATTCGCTGCACAGCCACTTCATCTTCTGGTTTAACGTATTCTCCCTGTTGAAGAATGGGCAGCGCTTTGCCGAAACTGGCATCCAGTTCTACCGGCAGCGTGACCAGGTGCACCAGTGTCGTAATGAACATGCTGGCAATGCCGAGCAATAAGAGGATGCCGCCCAGGGCAGGGGATCGGCTAAGCAGCATGATGACGGGCAGAAGCAGGACGGCGGCCGTGCCCAGTTTCTGAAAACGGTTGGCGATGCCAAGTAAGCGGGCACGTAGATTGAGCAGGGCTTCACCCTTATGATCCTGAATCGCATGGCCGACTTCATGCGCCGCCACCGCGATACCGGTAAGCGAACGGCCATCGAAATTATCCGGCCCCAGTCGTACAGTTTTCGTAACAGGATCATAATGATCTTCCCCGGCATTCGTACGTTCAACCTGGATATGCGTCATTGCAAAACGATCGAGCAGGTGACGGGCAAGTTCACCACCACTGCCGGGAATGTCCGCGCGTTCTTTTGCGTAACGTTTGAAGGTATAGCTTGCCCAGAGCTGCGGGCCGTAAAGTACGGCGATCAGGATAATAATAAGAATTAGATAAGGCACAGGCTTTCATCTCTACGGGTTTAATTCCCCATGGCTTGCTGTGATTAATATTAACCGCCAGGACGCAAAGGACGCCAGGTTTTAGCCAAACAATTCCTGGTGTCCTTTGCGTCCTGGCGGTTCAGATTGTTCCTTCAACTAAACCCCCGTAGCTTGCTGCGAACTATTGTAGGTGCGGCTTCTACCCTTCGGGTACAGGTGAGACGCACATGCTCGCCTGAAGGCGAACCTGCAACTAATGCCTTGTAGCCTGCGGCGGGGTAGTTTTATTTACGCCTGTTGGGCTTCGCTTTGCTCAGCATCAACCTACAAAGCTAAATAGTTACTTTTTTTCCTTGACTACAATTGACGCGATATTGTTTTCCCGTAAACGCTTGCGTGTACGGTTGAGCGTGGCGATATCATGCAGCGGACCGATGCGTACACGATACCAGGTATCGTTGTCATTGATTTTAACCGGCTGGATATTGGCGACGATGCCCTGCAGGGCCAGTTGCGCCTTCAGGCGATCGGCCTGGGCCGGATTACGGAAGGAACCTGCCTGCAGGGTATAGCGTATGGACTCATTCGTTTTCGTCGCTGTTTTTTTATCGGCGTGCGTTTTCTGAATCAGCTCCTCTTCGGGAATGGCAACCTCCAGTTCCGGCAGGATGGTGTAGAAATCAAATTTTGGCCGGGTTTCCTTGATGACTTCTGCAACTTTAGCTTTGGTCTTTTCCCGTGCGGCCCGGCTTGCCTTCGCACCTTCGTCAAGCATTTTGTTCAGCGTGGTCGAAAGACTGGTTTTCTGGTCATGCGCCGTATTGTTGTTGATATAAACCAGCAGGGCGATGAACAGGCCAATACTGAGGCCGGCGAGCATCCACAGCCAGCCGGGCAGGGAACGGCCGTTTTCAGGCCTGGGTGTTTTGGCGTAATCTTTGGGCATGGCTTTACATACTCTCCGGTGCAGAGACACCCAGCAGTCCCAGGCCGTTGGCGATTACCTGTTTCACTGACTGAATCAGGACCAGACGCGCCTGGCGCAGATTGGCATCATCGACCAGGAACTGGTGGGCGTTGTAATAAGTATGGTAATCGTTGGCCAGTTCACGCAGGTAGTGGGCGAGCTGGTGCGGTTCGTGATTCAGGGCGGCGGCTTCCAGCACTTCCGGGTAACGACCTAAACGTGAAAGCAGAGCCTGCTCATGTTTTTCCGTGAGCCGTGAGAGCTGTTGCAGACCGGTGGCCTGATCATAGGACAGTTTCTTTTCTTCAAGCTGGCGAAACACGCTGGCCACCCGCGCATGCGCGTACTGGATGTAGTACAGCGGGTTGTCGTTGGAGCGGGACTTGGCCAGATCCAGATCGAAGTCCATATGCTGTTCGCATTTGCGCAGGACGTAGAAAAATCGCGCCGCATCACTGCCGATTTCCTTGCGTAACTGGCGCAGGGTGACGAACTGGCCGGAACGGGTGGACATCTGCACTTTTTCACCGCCGCGGTAGAGTACGGCAAACTGCACCAGCAGCACGTCCAGTTTATCGGGATCATCGCCAATTGCCTGCATGGCCGCTTTCACCCGCGGCACATAGCCATGGTGATCGGCGCCCCAGACATCGATTACCCGCTCGAAGCCGCGTTCCAGCTTGTCCATATGATAGGCGATGTCGGAGGCGAAATAAGTGCTCTGGCCATTGTCGCGCACCAGCACTCGATCCTTTTCATCGCCGAAGTCGGAGGAGCGAAACCATTTGGCACCCTCTTTTTCATAAACGTGACCGCTTTGCTCCAGCCGTTCGATGGCGCGCTCAACTGCGCCGCTTTCTGTCAGCGAACGTTCAGAAAACCATTCTTCGTAATTGACATTGAACTGTGACAGGTCGTCACGAATATCAGCCAGAATATAGTCAAGCCCGGTATCAAAGACAAAGCGGTAGTCCTCAGCGCCGAGCCGGGTTTTGGCCTCGGTGATAACCGCGTCGATATATTTTTCCCTGTCACCGCCGTCTGTTTCATCAGCTGGTAATTCAGTGGCAATCTCAGCCCATGCATGGCGGAATCGCTCGCCATTCTCGCGGTGCAGTTTGGCCGCGACATCCCAGACATAGTCGCCCTTATAGCCATTGACCGGGAAGGGCAGTTCCTCACCGGCCAGCTCCAGGTAACGCAGCCAGACGCTGGCGGCGAGAATGTCCATCTGCCGCCCGGCATCGTTGACGTAATATTCGCGGTGTACTTCGTATCCCACGGCATCCAGCAGATCGGCCACGGTTGCGCCATAGGCGGCGCCGCGGCCGTGACCGACATGCAGGGGGCCGGTGGGATTGGCGGAAACAAATTCGACCTGGACTCGCTTGCCGACGCCCAGGCTGGATCGGCCATAGTCGTCCCCGGCCTCAAGAATGGCCGGCACTACGGCCTGAAAAGCCTGCGGACTCAGACTGAAATTAATAAAGCCCGGTCCTGCGATCTCGACCCTGACGACAGTATCGGATGCCGGCAGTGTGGCGACCAGATCATCGGCAATATCGCGCGGTTTTTTGCGCGCAGCTTTGGCCAGCATCATGGCCAGATTGCTGGCAAAGTCGCCGTGGGCGGGATCACGGGTGCGTTCAACCTGGATTACGGGGTTGGCATCGGCCGGCAGAGCGCCGGACTGCTTGAGGCTGTCCAGCGCCTGCTGGAGCAAGATCTTGATCTGCTGTTTCAATGTTGCGTCTTTGTTTGTTAGTCAGGGATTGGAATGTGAATAGAACACGGGCAGGATATTACTACAAAAGAGGGGGCAGGGGAAAAGAGAGGGTAGTACCGGTAGGGCACGGGGTTTGTGCACCACAGCCAGTAGGGTGGGCACGGGGTTTGTGCCCACGCGGTATAGTCTGATCTAAATGCGTGGGCGAGCGAAGGAAGTGCCTGTGGTGCACAAACCCCGTGCCCACCTTACAGGGACTGATATTACAAAAATAAAGAGGGGGTGATGAATTACAAGGGACAGGTTACGAGTACGAGGGGCATTTCCTCGTAACTCGTCCCTTGTCCCTCGTCACTATGTTAGTTAATGGTTAGCACAACCGTAACCGAAGCATCGGCGGCGCCACTGTCGATATAACCAATGGCATTGGCATTGCCGGCAACAATGGACTTGACTGCAGCATCATCGGCGGCGGACTGGGGTGGGCTGCCCTTGCCGGAGAAAATGATCTTCGACCAGTAAGCCTTGTATTGACTGTCGGATTTGCCCAGCACCTTGTCATTGAAGGCGCTCCGTACATCACTGCCTTCGGCCTGTTCTACCGGCGCTGCGCTTTTGCTGTTGGGCAACTTTTTGGTTTTGCCCAGAAATATATTTTTCGCATCGCTGACAGACAGACTGCTGATTCCGCTACCCGGGTTGACGATCACCGCAATATCAGCCACAGCAGTGGCAGTAAAGCTGAACAGCCCGAACAGAACAATCACCGGCGTCAGTATTATTTTTATATACGCATTTTTCATGGTCATTCTCCTGTTAGAACATCACATTGAGGCTAAGGCCAAACTGGTTGGTGCTGTTATCGGTCGGGGTGCTTTCAAACATGCCCTTTCCTGCCGTGGTCTTGATGCGGGTGAGTTCCACCTTCAGTGCCGTATTACGCATCAGTTCATAGCGCAATCCCACGGTGGAGAAGGTTTGTTG
Source organism: Gammaproteobacteria bacterium (assembly GCA_030148325.1). Lineage (GTDB taxonomy): Bacteria > Pseudomonadota > Gammaproteobacteria > UBA6429 > Thiohalophilaceae > JAADGZ01. The sequence continues at coordinate 56 of JASBTR010000180.1, read as the reverse complement.
CTGGCTGGCGTCCTCGCCCTGTTCGAAGTCCTGATAAGTAATGATGGGCAGCCATC
>JASBTR010000161.1 GCA_030148325.1 Gammaproteobacteria bacterium | reverse complement strand
AGTTGCAGGTTGGGCTGAGTGCAACGAAGCCCAACCTGGCTTGCTTAATTGATGGGTTTCGCTTTGCTCTACCCATCCTACCCACTTTAACCATCTGTAGGTTGGGTAGAGCAAAGCGAAACCCATCAATTCCGGTTATGCAAAAAAGGCCTGCGCCTGTTCAACATCCTTTTCTATCTGTCGGGTCAGGGCCTCCAGCGAATCGAAACGTTCTTCATCACGCAACTTGTGCCGGAAACTGACCTGGATATGGCGGCCGTAAATATCCTCGTCAAAGTCGAACAAATAAACTTCCAGCAGGGTACGGGTGCCATCAACAGTGGGTCGGGTGCCGAGACTGGCAACTCCGTGCAGAGGCTCCCGCTCGAGGCCATAAACTTCTACCGCAAAGATCCCCTGCAGGGGTGAAACTTTTCGATGCAGGTGAATATTCGCAGTCGGAAAACCCAGTTGCCGCCCCAGTTTTTCACCGTGCGCGACCCGACCACTCATGCGGTAATCCCGTCCCAGCAGCGCTTCAGCCATCAGCATGTCGCCCTTCGCCAGCGCCTGACGAATACGCGTACTGCTGACCCGCTCACCGGCCACAGAAAAAGTGTGCATGTTCACAACCTGGAAACCGTATTTCTGGCCGGCTTCCTGAAGTGTGGAAAACGTACCTTCGCGACCACGGCCAAAACGAAAATCATCGCCGACCACCAGATAACGCAGCCCCAGTCCCTTAACCAGAATATCCTCGATAAACTGCGCATGCGGCATTTGCGCCAGCATATCATTAAACGCCAGACACAGAACCCGATCTACCGCATAGCGATGCAACGCCTGCATTTTTTCACGAAAACGCATCAGCCTCGGCGGCGAGGCCTGCGGCGCAAAATATTCCTGCGGCTGCGGCTCGAAGGTAATCAGCGTAGTCGGCAGGCACAGTTCACTCGCTTTCTCCGCAAGCTGGCCGATGACCGCCTGATGCCCCAGATGCACTCCATCAAAATTGCCTATGGTAGCGACACATCCCCGGTGATGTTCACGAAGATTATGCAGACCCCGAATCAGCTCCATCACCCAACCTGCGCGCATTTCCCAGCATAAACAAAAGAAAGCGATTATATAGTAATGGAAACATGAGCGGAAATCATAAGCAGGCGGGAAATACGCACAATCACTGTGCGACCGCCTGCGGCGCTTTATCCTGGGCGATCATGGCTCAGCCCGGGCTGCGTTTAGTTTTCAGCCTCAGTGGGTTTGCGCAGTATTGCGAAAGGCATCCCCAGAAGCCAGAGACAGGCAAAATAGGCTCCCGCACCGGCTGGAACGATCAGCGCCAGATGCAGAATACGTTCAACTATCCCGGCCTGTATCCAGAATGTTGTTTCGCCCCCCAGCCATAACAACAGGGACAGCATTACTACGCAGGCAATTCCCACTTGCAGAAACAGTCGCCACCAACCGGATTCAGGCTGATACACCTGCTCACGCCGAAGCCCACGCAATAGCAGACTGGCATTAAGAATCGAGGACATAGTCGTCGCTAGCGCCAGCCCGGCATGCGGACCACTGAAATCCAGATAAATCAGCCCGAGAACAAAAATTACATTGAATACCATATTCGCCGCCATGGCGATCAGCGCAATGCGCACCGGGGTGCGGGTATCCTGCCGGGCAAAATAGCCCGGCGCCAGCACCTTGACCAGGGAAAATCCCAGCAGCCCGACTGAATAGGCCATCAGGCTCAGACTGGACATTTCCACATCATGTGCAGAAAACTCACCGTGTAGAAACAGGGTGCTAAGCAGAGGCACCGCCAGCACTGCCAGCGCCACCGCCGCCGGTACACCGATAATCAAAACCCAGCGCAATGCCCAGTCGAGCATGTGGGAAAAGGCTTTCGGATCACCCTGGGTATGCTTTTCTGACAGCCGGGGCAGGATCACGGTCGCCAGGGCAATACCGAATACACCCAGCGGGAATTCAATCAGGCGATCGGAATAATACAGCCAGGAAATACTGCCTGCGGTTAGAAACGAAGCGATCAGGATGTCGAACAACAGGTTGATCTGCATGGCCGAGGAACCGATAATCCCCGGCAGCATCAGCTTCATAATTCTGCGCACACCCGGATCGCGAATACCCCAGCGCGGCCAGCGCAAAAATCCCAGTCGCCACAGGGCCGGGAACTGGAAGCCCAACTGCACCGCACCGGCTATAAATACCCCCCAGGCCATCGCCATGATCGGCTCGTCCATGTGCGGCGCGAGCAAAAAGGCCACGCCGATCAGAATCAGATTCAGAAACACCGGCGTGAAAGCAGGGACTGCAAACCGACCATAACTGTTGAGAATACCGCCGGCCAGCGCGGTCATGGAAATAAACAGAATATAAGGAAAGGTGATGCGCAGCATGGCCGCAGTCAGATCAAACTGGGCCGGATTATCCAGGTAGCCCGGCGCAAACAGCATCACCAGCAGCGGCGCCCCCAGCACACAGACGGCTGTCAGCAAAAACAGAATTCCAGCCATGGTGCCGGCCACATTTTGCGCCAGCCCCACCACCTCCTTCATATCCCGGTTGACCTTGTATTCCGTCAGCACCGGCACGAAAGCCTGTGAAAAGGCCCCTTCGGCAAACAGGCGACGCAGGAAATTCGGAATTTTGAAGGCGACGAAGAAAGCATCAGTAGCGCCGCCAACCGGGAAAATAAACGCCACCACCATATCCCGCAGCAGACCGGAGATCCGCGAAACGAGCGTCATGGCGCTGACGACAGCAGCTGATTTAATTAAACTCATTCCTGACCCTTCCCTGCAAACCCCTGGGCTGCCACTGGCTTCGTTATAAGTGGCTGTTTTTACTTGCTATTCAACGATAGTCGGCAAGCATAGCATGTAAAATTGGGGTCAGAGTAATATTTTCTCGGTAAAATTGGGGTCAGAGTACTATTTTCTAGCACCCTTTCCATTGAACAAATTTGCCTGAGAAAATAGTACTCTGACCCCAATTTTACCAATTTTACCGGCCTAAAAAGAATTGACAAAAACAGGCAAAAGTCGCAAACTACGCGGCTTTCAAAGTCTACAGATGTTCAGGAGAACAAATTGGCGAACTCAGCACAATCCAGAAAACGCGCCCGTCAGGCCGAAAAACGCCGCCAGCTAAACACTGGGCAGCGCGCGACCTTCCGTACCTTTATCAAGAAAGTGATCGCCGCGATTGAAACGGGAGACAAGGAACAGGCTCAGACTGCCTATAAGACTGCCGTATCCGTTATAGACAAGACCGTTACCAAGGGTCACATCCACAAGAACAAGGCCGCTCGTCATAAAAGCCGCCTCAATGCCCGTGTCCAGGCGATGTAAAGCCTGGCAGGCATTGAATACAAAAAAGCCGGTCATTCGACCGGCTTTTTTTTTATGCCTGAGGAAATTGGGGTCAGAGTACTATTTTCTGCCACCCTTTCCATTAAACAAATTTTGCCTGAGAAAATAGTACTCTGACCCCAATTTCCACTTACGCCAGCACCAGATTGTCGCGGTGAATCAGCTCGGCCTCATCCACATACCCAAGCAGGCTTTCGATTCGGTCGCTGGGCTGGCCCATGATTTTGCGTACATCCGAAGCGGGGTAATTCACCAGCCCACGCGCGACTTCCTGACCTTCGCTATCAATACAGACCACCATATCACCCCGAGCAAACCCGCCTTCCACCGCCGTCACGCCAACGGCCAGCAAGCTGCCGCCGGATTTCTGCAAAACGCTAATTGCACCCGCATCCAGCACCAGCCGTCCGCGTGTCTGCAGGTGGCCGGCCAACCATTGTTTGCGAGCGGTTACTAACGCTTCACCAGCCCTGAGCAGGGTTCCAATCTCATCCCCCCTGCGCAGGGCTTCCAGCACACCGGGCTCGCGTCCCGATGCAATCAGCGTAGAGGCGCCAGAGCGCGCCGCCAGTCGCGCCGCCCGAACCTTGGTTACCATACCACCGCGGCCCAGGCTGCCCGCACCGCCTTCTGCCATGGCATCCAGTGAGGACTCACTTACCAGCGCCTCTGAAATCAGTTTCGCCTCAGCGTGCTGGCGTGGATCCCGATCGAACAGGCCGTTCTGATCGGTGAGGATCACAAGGTTGTCCGCTTCCACCAGGTTGGCTGCTAATGCTGCCAGCGTGTCATTATCACCAAAACGGATTTCATCGATCACCACCGTATCGTTTTCATTCACCACCGGCACCACTCCCAGCGCCAGCAGACTGCGAATCGTACTGCGCGCATTCAGATAGCGCTCCCGATTGGAAAGATCATCATGGGTGAGAAGAATCTGTGCGGTCTGCCGACCATGACGGGCAAAACAGGATTCCCAGGCCTGAATCAGCCCCATCTGGCCCACCGCAGCCGCCGCCTGCAGATCATGCAGCGCATGGGGACGCTGCTTCCAGCCCAGACGACACAGGCCTTCAGCCACGGCGCCGGAAGACACCAGCACCACGTCCATACCCTGCTCCAGCAACACCGCAATCTGATCCACCCAGCCCTGTATGGCAGGCAGATCAAGGCCTGCGCCATCCCGAGTCAGCAGGGCGCTGCCAATCTTGATTACCCAACGGCGAGCGTTTTTGAGTTGTGTGCGGTCAGTCATAATCAAAAAAAGTGACGAGGGACGAGGCAAAACATTAGCTGGATTCTCAGGGTGTTTTCCTCGTCACTCGTCACTCGTCACTTGTCCCTGTTTCTCCTCAATATATTCCATAATCCGGTAACACAGTTCCTGCGTGCCCTGTTTATTCAGCGCGGAGAGCCGAAACACCGGACCCTGCCAGTTGAGGCGTTGCACAATCTCTTCGCAACGCGCATCCCGCTCATCTTCCGGTAATAAATCCAGTTTGTTCAGCACCAGCCAGCGATCATATTCCAGCAGTTCGGGATCGAATTTTGCCATTTCTTTTTCCAGCGCCTGCACCTCATTCACCGGATCGACCGACTCATCCAGCGGCGCTGCATCCACCATATGCAGCAACAGGCGGGTGCGTGACAGGTGCTTGAGAAAACGAATTCCCAGCCCCGCGCCATCAGCCGCGCCTTCGATCAGTCCGGGAATATCGGCAATCACAAAACTGCGATGCGCCTCAATGCTGACCACCCCAAGATTAGGGTGCAGGGTGGTAAACGGATAGTTGGCGACCTTGGGTTTGGCCGCGGAAACGGCGCGAATGAAGGTCGATTTACCCGCATTGGGCATACCCAGCAGGCCAACATCGGCCAGTACTTTTAATTCCAGCCGTAAATCGCGAGCCTCACCCGGCGTACCTTTGGTGCACTGGCGGGGAGCGCGGTTGGTGCTGCTTTTGAAGTGAACATTGCCGATACCGTGAACGCCGCCCTGAGCCACCAGTAATATCTGGCCTTCGCGTAATACATCACCGATCAGTTCGTCAGTGTCGACGTCATAGACCTGGGTGCCGAGCGGTACTTTAATATAGAGATCCTCCCCCCCCTTGCCGGTGCAGTTACGGCTGCGCCCCGGTTGGCCATTTTCGGCTTTATAACGGCGGGTAAAGCGAAAATCCACCAGGGTATTGAGATTAACGTCACCGATTAAATAGATACTGCCCGCATCCCCACCGTCACCCCCGTCGGGGCCGCCAAACTCGATATATTTTTCCTTGCGGAAGCTGGCGATGCCATTGCCGCCCTTGCCGGCTTCGACCTTGATAGTTGCTTCGTCTACAAATTTCATAAAATCAGTTTCGAGTTACGAGAGACGAGTGGCGAGGAAAACCCCCGTTCCCGGATTATAAATAGCCTGCTCACAGAAACAAAAAACCCCGTGCATGACGGGGTTTCGATGAGCTTATCTGCACCAGTGCTTAGGCAGCCGGGATAATACTCACCTGTTTACGTCTTTTCGGGCCTTTGACTTCGAAGACCACGGTACCGGTTACCTTGGCGAACAGGGTGTCATCGCCGCCAATACCGACGTTGACACCAGGATGAACCTTGGTGCCGCGCTGACGAACCAGAATATTGCCTGCCAGCACGTTTTCACCGCCATAGCGTTTAACGCCAAGGCGTTTGGCGTTGGAATCGCGCCCGTTACGTGTACTACCACCCGCTTTCTTATGTGCCATTATCTTGCCTCTTTAATTCGATACTTTAACCGGCGCTGATGCCGGTAATTTCCAGTTCCGTATAGGCCTGCCGGTGACCCTGGGTCTTTTTGTGATGCTTGCGGCGGCGGAACTTGATAATACGGATTTTCCTGCCACAGCCATGCTCGGTAATCGTCGCCGTGACCTTGCTGCCTTCCAGGAAAGGTGCGCCGAACTTGATGTCTTCACCATCGGCAACCATCAGCACCTTGTCCAGATCGATGCTGGCGCCGGATTCCGCGTTGATTTTCTCAACCCGGATTTTCTGGCCCTGTTCGACCTTATACTGCTTGCCACCGGTTTTAATTACCGCGTACATGTGATTTTCTCCAGAAACTTGAACCTTGCCCCGCACAGCGGGGAAAGAGGGAATTCGTAAAGGGGCGCAATTCTAGCGTTTCAGCCGCATCCGGTCAATGCAGATCGCCCTGTTTTGCCACGGAATCTGTGCATATACGCCTGTTTTTGAGCAATAATCTCCAGCTGCCATTGTTCCTCTCGGCTTGACACTCCTCCGGCCGCGCCCTAGCATGCACCCCCAATATGAAAATTTGCTTAAGTACTTATGACTATTGAAGATATTTATGCCCTGATTGCTTCTGATATGGAGGGTGTGAATCGCTGTATCCAGACCCGTCTGCAATCGGAAGTTGTGCTAATCAACCAGATCGGCACCTATATCATCAATAGTGGCGGCAAGCGTCTGCGCCCGATCATCCACCTGCTGGCCGCTCGTTCCCTGGCTTATGAGGGTTCGCAACATATTGAATTAGCAACAGTTATTGAATTTATCCACACCGCCACCCTGCTCCATGACGATATCGTAGACGGCTCAGATCTGCGCCGTGGTAAGGAAACCGCCAACCATCTGTTCGGCAACGAGGCCAGCGTGCTGGTCGGCGATTTTCTCTATTCCCGCGCCTTTGAAATGATGGTCGAAGTCGGCAGCATGCCGGTCATGGACATTCTCGCCCACGCTACCAATACCATTGCCGAGGGTGAAGTACTGCAATTGCTCAACGTGCATGACGCAGATACCACCGAGGCCCGCTATCTGGAAGTGATCCACAACAAAACCGCCAAACTGTTCGAATCTGCCGCCCAGCTCGGCGCAGTGATTGCCGGGCACAGCGAAGAAGAGGCGCAGGCCATGAAAGCCTATGGCATGCACCTCGGCTGCGCCTTCCAGCTAATTGATGACGTACTCGACTACCGCGCATCCAGCGAGGAAACCGGCAAAAATATCGGTGATGATCTGGCCGAAGGCAAACCCACCATGCCCCTGATTTACGCCATGCACCATGGCAACCCGGAACAGGCCGCAGAAATCCGCAGAGCCATTGAAGAAGGCGGACTGGAACGCATTGACAAAGTCTGCGCCGCCATTGAATCCACGGGAGCCATCGACTACACTGCCGACTGTGCGCAAATCGAGGCGGATAAGGCCATCGAGGCACTGAGTATCATCCCGGCATCCGACTATAAAGATGCACTCAGTTTCCTTGCCGAGTTTTCCGTCAGGCGTACCTATTAATCAAACGGCGTGTAGCGCAGCCTGGTAGCGCACTTCGTTCGGGACGAAGGGGTCGGAGGTTCGAATCCTCTCACGCCGACCAATCTTAATACCCCACCTGGATTTATCTCGTCACCCTACCGGAAACCCCGCCAATTTTAATCTCTATGGGTTAAATTTCCCGCTGCTTGCGGCGAAGACCGGTAGGAGCGGGCTCGCCCGCGAATAGTTTGAGGTTCATCCAACCGCTTTCGCGAGCAAGCTCGCTCCTACGATTTAATACCCCGTCCGCTTGCGGCGGGGTTGTTTAATTTCGAAGGGGATCGAAGGTTTCCCTGGAGGGATTTCCGCTGGTCACGAATCCTCTCACGCCGACCAATTTCCCTTTTTTCTGATTTTCAATTTCTTAACGCAAAGGCGCGAAGGCGCAGAGCACGCGAAGAAGCCTGTTTGCTGATACCATTCTGCAACGGTCATGCAAAAATCCAGCATACTACTCACAAATTTTTTCTTCGCGTCTTTGCGTTGATCTTTTTCCTTTCACTCGCGCAGCCGTACTTCAATCGGCGCACTCTGGGTGCAGCCAACCTGGACCATGACAGAGGGAACAGGAAAGGTTTCCAGATATTCTTCCGGCAGTCCCAGCAACTGCTGCGAAAATGCATCGGGTGCGAACAGCATGGGAATAATATTGTTGTAATAGGCGGCCTTATCCGTCATGCGCAGGGTATTCAGCTCACGCTTCAGGTAACCCAGTTCGATAAGTGAATGAATCAGATCGGCAAACACAACATCCAGATCCACTCCGTACTTGCGCTGAATAGACTCCAGATCAATTTGAGTAAAACGCAGCTGACTGGCGACTTCCCGGATCAATTCCATCTCGGCGGAAAGATGATCAACCGTAACAATCGGTAGACGGCCCTCATCAATAGCTTTGTAATAGGATTTAATCGCCGGATAGTTCTGGTAGGGAGTGCGCGGCGCATAGCCCTGTGCGGCAACGCCGAGGGCAACCAGGGTCAGGTTATCCCAGCGACGCACCTGGTGACGATAACTTGCCTTGCCGGGGATAGCATAAACATTCTGCAATAGCTGACGGTAGCCTTTCTGGAACAGGAAATGATCGGCTTCAGCAAATATACGAATCTTGTCTTCGTAGGATTCATCCTTTGGCGGCAGCCCTGATGTCTTGTCCCTGTTATCACGCTGCCTGTCCAGCGAATAGATCGACAGGCTGGGGATACCGATATCATAAAACGTTTGCAGCGTACCCAGCAGTGCATTATCGGGTTCATTTTCAAAGCCGTACATGGTATCAACATTGACATTACCAACAAGCTCCAGCGCAACATCCAGTTCCCTTATTGCTTCATCTACCGAGTAGTGACGATTCATCCCCGCCAGTAATTCTTCATCCAGCGTCTGAATGCCGTAACTCAGGCGGTTTATACCCAGTGATGTTAACAGCTCAATTTTTTTACGTGGCAAGGTGCCCGGAGAGGACTCAATACTGATTTCCGCGTCATCGGTAAGATTGAAATATTTATTGATGCCTTCGAATAACCTGATCAGCAAATGGTCATCCAGGAAGGTGGGCGTGCCGCCGCCAAAATATACTGACTCACATTTTTTCTCACGCATGATATCTGCATACATTTCCATTTCCCGCAGCAAATAATCAACATAGCGTTCCGCCTTTTCAATGCCGCGACCCGGTATTATGGTGTAGTAACAGAAATTGCACAGGCTCCTGCAAAACGGGCTGTGCAGATACAGGCTAAACGCCTCAGGATTAACTGAAGGATGCATAAACAACTCATCGACCGATGCCGGTGGCTCAGATTTATTCAGCAATGGCGGGGGGAATGTCCAGTCAAAACAGGGAAAGAAGTCATTCTGGATCATCAGGCTGGTTGCCAGCCTTTCAGTCAATCCATCCGCCTCCAGCGGATATAGCTGAGCTGCTGGTTCATCAGTAATCGCTGGTATTCGATTCAGGCGTGAACGCTTATTGAAACTCACACTATATGATTTCATTCCTGTCCCCTTTATTATTTAGCTTTAATCCATAAATTCAGGTATTACTTTAGATATATATTTTTATTCTGAATCAAGCTAATGCCGATAGCCGCTGCTGTCAAGTGCATGTATTCCATAAATGTTTTATTTATGATGATAATTACCTCACATATTATGCTCAAGTTTTAAGCAATTTCGATCCGGCATCACCAGTCGTATTATTTACAGGTTTATACTGCACAAAAAACAAGGACGAAGAAAATGAAAAAACAGCTAACCCTGATCCGTCACGCCAAATCGTCATGGGATAACACCAGCCTCTCCGATCATGCGCGTGATTTGAATAAGCGTGGGCGCCGCGATGCAGCGCGCATGGGAGAAGCCTTGCGTAAGCGGGAAATCAGTTTTGATCTGATCTTATGCAGCAGCGCAAAGCGCGCACGGGAAACACTGGCTCTGCTGCGCGAGCGGCTTGAGATTGAAGACGATGCCGTTACCTTTCTTGACGATCTTTACTGTGCACCTGCACCAACACTTGTCGAACTCATCCGGCAGGTGGATAACAGTAAAAATAGTATTGCTATTATCGCGCATAATCCCGGTCTGGAAGATCTGGCCACCATGCTGAGCGACGAAAGGGAGCCGTTTTCCACCTGTACGGTGATGCAGATCGAGTTTGAAATGGATAGTTGGAAACAGGTGGATAAAGTCATCGGCAAGCGGACACTGTTCCTGTCGCCGAAAACAGTTTAATTGTTGGGCTGTTCGCCTGAAGGCGAACCTACAACTAATACCCCGCAGCATGTAGGGAGGACACGTTTTTTGTGCCCACGCGCCTGATACAGGGAGTTCTCAATATCCCCCACACTCAAAACTTCTGTCCTGTGCCGTCCAATCTTATCAGGGTATGTCGCCCCTTTTATATTCTGCTTGCAGCGATGTAGGTGCGGCTTCAGCCGCACCTGCAACTAACAAGCTGCGGGGTTGTTTATTTGTTAGGCTGAGTAAAACGAAGCCCAACAGAATACCCGTTTATCTTATTCGCCGGCCACGGTCATTTGTTCAATCAGCCAGGACCCCGTACACAGGTTACCGCGCGTATCCACATCATTAGCGACAGCGACCAGATTCATATACATATCCTGCAGGCGGCTGGCGAGGGTGAATTCCTCAATGGGGTACTGAATCTCTCCATTCTCGACCCAGAAGCCTGTCGCACCACGCGAGTAATCACCGGTGACAATGTTCACACCCTGGCCCATGACCTCGGTCACCAGAATTCCGCGATCCATTTTTTTCAGTAATTGCGTCTGGTTCAGGTCATCGTGGCTGATGAAAACATTATGCGTGCCACCGGCATTACCGGTACTTTTCATACCCAGGCGCCGAGCGCTATAGCTGTCCAGCACATAGCTTTGCAGTTCACCACCGGCAAGCAGGTCACGGTCACGGGTTGCCACCCCTTCGCTGTCAAAAGGCGCGCTGCCCAGCGCCGCTTTCAGATACGGTCGTTCGTCAATACGAACACGGGAGGGGAACACCGCCTTGCCAAGATGATCCAGCAGGAAGCTGGACTTGCGATACTGAGCGCTGCCATTGATGGCGCGGACAAAATGTCCCAGCAGGCCCCGCGCCACTTCAGCATCGAACAATACCGGTACCTGACAGGTTGATATTTTTCTCGCACCCAGTCGTGCAACAGTATGCATAGCCGCCTGTTTACCGACTTCTTCCGCCGCCTGTAGTTTCTCCGGCCGCCTTGAAACCGTGTACCAGCTATCCCGCTGCATATTGTTATCCTGCTCACCAATGACCGCCACACTGAGGCTATGGCGCGAACTCGGATACATGCCCATGAAACCAAGGCTGTTGCCATAGATCCGGAAACCATCATGACTGCTGAGATTGGCACCTTCTGAATTAGTAATGCGTTTATCAAAACCACGCGCAGCCTCTTCACATTCCCTTGAAATTTCAATCGCCTGTTCCGCATTCAACTCCCAGTGGTGATAAAGATCCAGATCGGGAATGTCCGTTGCCATTAGTTCTTTATCCGCCAGACCGGCATATTCATCCGCCTCGGTATAACGGGCAATATCACAGGCGGCTTTGACCGATTCACGAATCGCCTGTGGACTGAAATCACTGGTGCTGGCCGAACCCTTGCGCTGGCCGAAATAGACGGTAATCCCCAGTCCCTTGTCACGATTGTGTTCAATGGTTTCAACCTCACCCAGGCGTACATTGACGGATAAACCCGCTTCAATACTCACGCCCGCTTCAGATGCCGAAGCACCCAGCCGCTGGGCCTCTGCGATCATATCATCGACGATCTGTGACAGCTGGGCGCTGTCAAACTGCTCATCGGCATTATGATCAACCGTTATAGAAGGTAATGACATATCGGTAGTATTCCTCATATTTGTTTCAATACGGCTGTTTTCATGCAACCGCTATTATTTATTCGACTGCGCTAACAAGACAGACAAAAAATCAATGTAATCTTTTCTACCCCAGGGTCGGCCGCCTATGGCGACATAACGTATATTCCCCTGCGGATCGACCAGATAAGTTGATGGTAATCCCCGAGGTTTCCATCGCTCGGTAGCCAGTCCATCACTATCCAGCAGGGAATTGAGCGCAGGTGCAATGCCCGCGAGAAAACTGAACACGGCATCTTCGCTTTCCGCAACATTGATCAATACGATCTCAAGTGAAGAACCCCGCATGCGTTCAACCATACGCTGAATTGACGGCATTTCCTCTCGACACGGCCCGCACCAGGAGGCCCAGAAATGTACGAATTTCCAGCGCCCCTGCGCAACACTCAGGTCATAGACCTTATCATCCATGTCCTTCAGTTTCAGTGCGGGTGCAGGACGGGGTTGCAGAACAACAATCCCTTTAGGCGTAGAGAGTGGTGCGGCCCATATACTGCCAGCTACAAAAAACAGCAGCGCTATATTAATGAATTTCGCAAGTTGTTTCATACTCAGTCTTCCGCGCAGCGCAAATCATCAATCTTAACAGACAGACGCTTACCATCCTGTTCCGCGCCCATGACAAACTGTGCCTGCAAACTAAAAGGTTCATCGGTTCTTTGCAGAACAATATTACCCCCCTCGCGTTCATCCGGACGATAGTCCAGAACCTCGGGGATCAAGGTCCAGCGAAACGTTGATTGATATTGTTGCGCCAGTCCGATTTGTTGCCAGCGCGCTTTCAGCTCATTACGATGAAAACGTTTCAGCGGACCCAGTTTACCTGTAAATTTCCAGTTAGCCAGTTTCATCCAGATCACATCCCGGCTTTTGTTTTTCAGACTCGTCGTGATAAAACACATCTGGGCAAGCTCTCGAATCGCCGCTTTGGGAAATCCACGTGCTTCATAAAACGCCGCCATTTGCTCTGGTGTGCGGGCTATCATTTCCAGCTTGATATATTTGTTCTCCACAACCCAGGTATTTTTGGCAGGCGCAGACAAAATCGGTTCGGCCATGAACAAGGCTAGCAGACAACCCGATATAAATCGGATTTGAACATAGTTGGCGGTTTTCATAATTCGTTGTTTGTCATTGAGATGCATAAGCCCGACGATAATGCGATAATCCTAACATGCATGACGAATTTGATGAACACGGCCCTGAAGCTGACTGGCAAGACAGCCAGGAACAGGAACACCTTATCAGCAAATCCCAGCTGAAGCGGGAAGCCCACGCGCTGCTGGAGCTGGGAAAAAAACTGGTACAACTGGATAAAGCCTCACTGGAAAAAATCCCTTTACCGGACAATTTGCTGGACGCTATCAACAGCGCAAAAAAAATCCGCCAGCACGGCGCGTTGAAACGCCAGTTGCAATTCATCGGCAAACTGATGCGCAAGACCGATGCCGAGCCGATTCAGGCCGCCTATGAAGCAGCGACCAGTCATTACCGCGCAGACACCAGACAACTACATATGCTCGAAAACTGGCGCGATCGCCTGCTTGCTGAAGGCGATAACGCACTGGGCGAACTGCTCAAGCAGTTCCCCGACGCCGACCGTCAGCATCTGCGTCAGCTCATGCGCTCGGCTAAAAAAGAACGGGAACTCAACAAGCCACCGCGTGCGGCAAGGGAACTGTTTCAATACCTTAAGTCGCTACTGACGTAGCGAGGGACGAGGGACGAGGGACGAGGGACGAGGGACGAGGGACGAGGGACGAGGGACGAGAAAAGTCTATATGGGGAAATCCTGAAGACACTATTATTCTCTAGAGTTTGTTTCCTCGCCACTCGTACCTCGTCACTCGTCCCTAAATTAAGTAGACGTCCCGCCCACAGTCATGCTGTCAATCCTCAGGGTCGGCTGACCCACGCCAACCGGGACGCTCTGGCCTTCCTTGCCGCAGACGCCGATACCCGAATCCAGTGCTAAATCATTACCGACCATGGAGACCCGGGTGAGCACTTCCGGGCCATTGCCAATCAGCGTGGCGCCCTTGACCGGCTGGGTGACCTTGCCGTTTTCAATCAAATAGGCTTCGCAGGCCGAGAACACAAACTTGCCGGAGGTAATATCGACCTGACCGCCGCCGAAATTCACCGCATACAGGCCTTTGTCCACCGAGGCGATAATTTCCGCCGGGTCCTGTTCCCCGGCCAGCATATAAGTGTTGGTCATGCGCGGCATGGGCAGATGGGCATAGGATTCGCGCCGGCCGTTGCCGGTCGAGGCGACCCCCATCAGGCCGGCATTGAGCTTGTCCTGCATATAGCCTCTGAGAATGCCATTTTCGATCAGCACCGTCTGTTGAGTGGAAGTGCCTTCATCATCGATATTCAGCGAACCCCGTCGTCCCGGCATGGCACCGTCATCAACCACGGTGCAAAGAGGTGAGGCAACCTGCTCACCAATTCGACCGGCAAAGGCAGAACTGCCCTTACGATTAAAGTCGCCTTCCAGACCGTGGCCAATCGCCTCATGCAGAAGCACACCCGGCCAGCCCGGCCCCAGTACCACCGGCATGGTGCCGGCTGGCGCCTCTACAGCATCCAGATTCACCAGCGCCTGACGCACCGCTTCACGCGCGAACTCCATGGCCCGATCGTCATCAATAAAATACTGATAATCGAGACGGCCCCCGCCACCGGCGCTGGCCTGTTCCCGTTTACCGTTCTGTTCGACAATAACATTGACGTTCATACGCACCAGCGGGCGCATATCCGAAGCCAGGGTGCCATCACTGGCGGCGATCAGGATCGCTTCATCCACACCGACCAGGCTGACAATCACCTGCTTGACCCGCGAATCAAGCTTGCGGGCACAGGCATCCACTTTTTGCAACAGGGCAATCTTGTCTTCCGCAGCAAGGGACTGCAGGGGATCAACCGGCAGATAAAGACTATGTCCGCTGCGTTTTTGCCAGCTCTGCACCTGTCCCTGACGACCACTACGGGCGATGGCGCGGGCGGCCTGCGCGGCTTCACTCAGCGCCGGCAACATAATCTCATCAGAATAGGCAAAACCGGTTTTCTCACCGCTGATAGCGCGCACACCGACACCCTGTTCGATGTTATGGCTGCCTTCCCTGACGATGCCATCCTCAAGCACCCAGGCTTCGTGACGGCTCAACTGAAAATACAGATCGGCACTGTCAACCGCGTGTCCCATGAGTTGATCCAGTACCACCTGCAGATCATTTTCACCCAGTCCTGATGGCGCCAGTAACAGCGAGCTAACTTTCTCCAGTGAATTATTCGTCATGGGTGATATCGCAGGGTATTTTTCGATGTTCCAGAACCGGAAAATTGCGCCGAATGCTCTTTAGTTTTTCCATTTCAATCTCGGCAATCACAAAACCGGAACCATTATCCAGCTCATCCAGCACGCCCCCCCAGGGGTCAACAATCATGCTGTGGCCGTGGGTTTCACGACCATTGACATGGTAACCGCCCTGCGCCGAGGCTACCACATAGCAAAGATTTTCAATCGCGCGCGCGCGCAGCAAAACTTCCCAGTGGGCACGACCGGTAATCGCAGTAAAGGCGGAAGGAATAACAAAGATTTCAACCTGCTCAGCCAGCATGCGCCGAAACAGTTCAGGGAAGCGCAAATCATAGCAAATCGCCAGTCCCAGTCGACCAAAGGGCGTATCGATGACCGTAACCTGATTGCCCGGTTCGGTCGTTGCTGACTCATGGTAAGTCTCATCGTTTTCTTCCAGCAGCACATCAAACAGGTGCACCTTGTCATAGCGGGCGCGCTGCTGACCCCGCTCATCGAAAACCAGGCAGCTGGCGCGCATGTGCTGTTCATCTTCGCCAAACAAAGGAATTGTGCCGCCGACAATCCAGACCCGGTGCTTGTCCGCCTGTTCTCGAAGGAAACGCTGGATTGGCCCTTCACCTTCCACTTCCCGATGCCTGAGTTGATCGGTATCCTGTATGCCCATACAGGCAAAATTCTCCGGCAGCACCACCATGCCCGCGCCTGCGTCCACGGCCTTGCCGATCAGACGACCGGCTTCGGTCAGGTTAGCGCCGACATTTGGCCCCGATGCCATCTGTATTGCTGCAATCCGCTTCATGGATTTACCTCACTCCTGCTGTTTTTTTGTTTGTCATCCGTTTCAATTACAGCTTCGCTCACACCCTTTCCATTTTGGGAGACAACCTCAATTTCGATCACGGTCTGTTTTGAACTGCCCGGAATCAGTTCCATCTGTTCACTGGGCACCCCCAGCGCAACCAGCCAGCTTTGCAGTTCACTCACCCACAGCGTACCCTCATCACCTCCCGGATAATAAATCAGCAAATGTGCATCGGGATGAACGCGCAACTGACCAACAGCCTGTGCCATGGGAGGAAGCCTCAACAAATATGCCGCACTGCGCGGCATGGCCCAGTCCTGCGAGGTAATAACAAACGGTGTGGCCCTGCTCTGCATGCTAATGGAAAAAACCACAAGCAATGCCGGAATAAACCATCGAAATCTATCTTTCATGCCTTTCAGGATACCATATTCCTGCGCTAATGATGATGGCCGAATCGGAATCCAGATTAAACCACCTGCCGCAAGTGGACGGGGTATTAAATCGTAGGGGCGAGCTTGCTCGCGAATACGGTTGGGGAAACCTCAAACTATTCGCGGGCGAGCCCGCTCGCTCCTACCGACTTTCGCCGTAAGCAGCGGGGAATTAACCCACAAAGATTAACCCCGGAACCCAGATTTAAAACTCATCCTCCTCCAATGAGGAAGACTCATCGGTCTTCGGCTTGTCGAGCCGGGTAATCACTGGCTTCTCCCAGCTTCCCGTTACCTTGTATCGGATTGCAGTCACGTCCTTCAGCTCGTTACCAAGAATTTTCTGTATCAGTAGAATAGCCGCGCCAATCTGTGGACCAAAGATCATTCCGCCGGCCACTGCTGTCAGGGCATCACCGCCTCTGGGATTGACCGTGACAAGCTGATCAAAATCCCTCTTCACCAGGCCTGTGCGTCCACTAATAAAGATAGTAGCAAGAGGGCTTTTCATCAGATTGTTTTCCATGAATACGCTGCCGTCATGGATATCCAGCTCACCTTCAATACTGTCAAAGTGCAGGCCTTCACCGAAGGCGTCACTGAAGTCCAGCATCAGCCGCCGCGGCAATGCCGCCAGGCTGAACAGACCCAGCAGGCGCCCGGCGCCTGGCTCGACACTGATAATGGAGCCATCCTTGACGGTGTATTTCAGCTTTGCCTCAATTCCTGACAGACTAACCCCCATTGGCGTATCCGGCCAGTAGAGGGTGCCCCCAAGCGTGGTCTTTCCACCCTCAAATATGGCCGAGAAACCAAGCGAGGACAGCATCTTGCCCAGGTCCGGACTATCGAGTTTTACTTCCATCGAGCTCGAATCCCGGTTTGGCCATTGCACCCACTCACCACTGGCCTGCATGTTCAGCTGTTCACCCTGCAGGCTCAGTGAGTCCAGACGGATGCCTTTACGCAACTTGAGTCGGGACGTACGGATATCAATCCGGCCAATGAGCACATCATCATAGGACAGTCTTTCAATCGACCCCTGTATGAGAGGGAACAGATCGGCATCCAGTTTCAGGGGCGGTTGCTTCGATGGCGCACTGTCTGGTTTATCCCCCACCGGCGCAAGTTGCAGCGATGTCATATCAAAAACCAGCGGTAAGGAAACAAAGGAGCGAGTCACTTCATCGCGTCCCTGTTTTAGTGCATCGATCCAGGGAGCAAGCCTGAACATCGACAGGCTGCCGCTCAAGCGCAGGCTATCGGTTTCAGGCATGCGCCCTTCTCCTGCGCCAAAATGAATATAGGCTTTGAGCGGCTGCATGGGGGTTGAATTCGTATTCAATACAACAGCTCCTGAAAAATAGTTCAGTAACCGCGTATACAGCATGGTCTGGCCATCATTCCCAAAACGCACCTCCAGCAAGGTATCTCGCTGTTCCTCTTTTGCTTTAGCTAATGGCGGCGGCAAATTCACTTCCACTCCGTTAAGGAGTGACTGGATTCTCAGTACCGGCATAACCGTTTTACCCTGTATGTCGCGAGGAATAGTCAGGCTTCCACGCCAGTCTGTTATTCCATTAACCTGCGCGTGCGCCGGCAAACCAAACTTCTGCGCCAGGTGTTGGCTGTCGATAGTCCCTTTTGCTGCAATAATCACCGGTCTGCCTTCTTCTTTATCGCCTGTGCGCACATCAAGCGTAGCCTCACCACCCATGATCCGAGCGCGAATTCCCGTGGCTGACTGGCTGTTCTCGGTAAATGAAATCGTGCCGTTGATCGCGCTAATATCAATAAGATCATCCAGCATCAATAGCTCCGCATCACGAAGATGCACTCGTCCCTTAACAGCAAGTGGCTGCGTTTTTTCTACTTCATCATCAAGCGGGATGGAAAGATCGAGATCAACCTGACTGCTGCCATGATAATGAAAGCTGTCTATAAGCGACTTCGCCTGTGGCTGGATGGGACTCTCGACCAGGAAACGCAGGGCATCTTTCACCTCGCCTTTCACCTCGCCGGTAATGGCAAGATCTGGATATTGAAAATCCTCGATCCGAATCGTAGTTGCGGACAGTCGGCTATCCAGTATCCGGCCTGCATCAGACTGAATATCCATACCACGCTCACTAAAGACTGCATTCAGCTGCGCATCATGCACTGCCGGCCAGCCGGCCAGATAATCGATACGTGCATCGTCCGCCTCAAACTCGACCCGTAACTGACCTTCATTCTGTTTGAAGGGAAAGTCACCCAGGCGTCCCTGAAAAACCGCCCCGCCCTGAATTATCCTGCCTGATACGATGCCCCTGTCCAGCCAGTCCACCAGCCCCTGTGACATAATGCCAACCGGGTAATAACTGGAAGCGCGTGCGGCATTGCCATTTTTGAAATGCACCTGCAAATCCATGAAGGGCGAGGCGGCATTATCGGGAATATCCAGCAACACACTGCTGTGTGTTTCAATATCTTCATTTTTCAGCAACAGACTGTCCGTGGAAAGTTGCCAGCCCTGCCTGTAACGTTGAGCTGCAAACACGCCGGAGAGGGAAGAAATCTTAAGAGGATCGCGAAACAACTCAGGGAAATTAAAGACCGCGTAATCACTGTTCACATTCAGCAGCATCTGCTCATGGTTGCCGCTGAGCTCACCATTGAGACCATGCACACCGGGTATTTTTTTCCAGGGCTGGAAGCCTAACTGGAAGAAGCGCGCCTGAAGTTTAATCTCATGATTGTTCGGATTGTCGGAAAAACGAAACAGGAAGTTCTCGACATCGGCCGAGGGTTGCATGCTCATTAATAGATCGGTCTGTTCCTTCGACAACACTGCGGCACCCAGCAACAGATTGCTGAGGTTTTCCAGTCGAAACCTGTCCGTCTGCACCTGGGTTAATTTGTAATTCGACGAAGACTGGCTGCGCTGATAAATACTGATGTTCGTTTCAGGCCAGGCACCCTGCCCGTTCACAAAATGAAAGCGGTTGATATTCAGCGCCCAATCATCATTACCAAAACGATAGTCAAACAGACCGCCTAACAATTTAAGCTTCAGGGGTTTCCCCATATCAGGGTGTCTGATATCCAGATTATAAGCCGTCAACTCACCACTGAGTCGCTCAACCCTGCTCCTGTTCCATTCGCCCCAGAGTTCAAAGTCGGCAACCCCGCCGAGAAGCCGATAATCATGAATGGCTGGAATGATCCCCAGCCGAGCTACATGCACACCATTGCCATGCAGGTATAGTTTTCCACGCCAGTCTGACAGCTTCGCGGCAACCTTGCCCCGCGCATCCAGTGCAAAGTCAAAGCTGCGACCGAGAGTTTCCGGTAACTCCAGTGAGGCTTTGAGTTGATGATGATTGCCATCGTTGTGCAAATGAATATTGACCTTTTCCAGCCTCAGTTCCGGCTGATCACTGGCCTGGTCAATCCAGATAACGGTACTGTCCCTGACATTCAGATCCGCTCGCTGAAACAACCAGTCAGTTAATTCATCAGAACGGTCAGTATCTCCCGTTATATCAGCCGTGTTTTTCAGTTCCATCCCCTGGAAACTGAAACTCCGATCCCGGTGCCGGACTACAGTAAATTCCGCCCCCTGGATAGTAAACTCGGTAGGAATAAAAGCCTGAGCTTTAATGGAGCCGATAATATCCAGTTCCAGTGTCGCTTCACTGAAACTGAGGAGCTCAGTCTTGCCATCGGTGCTCATCAGGCGCACATTTTTTAACACCAGTACCGGGGTAAGACCATCGAGGCGAGCATCCAGTGCCTCGATATAAATCTGCCGTTCAAGATAGTCGGCTCCCAGTTGCTGCAATTCCATACGCCAGCTGTCGGCCTCGGAAACCACCACCCGCAAAACCGACATCAACACCGCAAGCAGGACGATGCCCGCCGCCATGCTGTAGAAGATAAAACGGCGCAGCCGTCGCAGAAAATGAGGGTTCTTTTGCATTAAATACCAGTGGTCCAACAAGGTTATATTGATGGATTCAGTGGGGGCAGGCAGCGCTCCCCGGGTTTCGCTTCGCTCTACCCAGGCTACATTAGCACGATATCAAATTGCTCCTGGGTGTATTCACTTTCAACCTGAAACTGGATGGGCTTACCGATAAAGTCTTCAAGTTCAGCTACGCTGGTGGATTCTTCATCCAGCAGCAGATCGATCACGCTGCGCGAAGCCAGCACCAGAAACTTCTGTGCATCAAACTGTCGATCTTCGCGCATGATCTCACGAAAAATTTCATAGCAGACGGTTTCCACTGTCATGATGGAACCACGGCCATTACAGGTGGGACAGGTTTCACAGAGCACATGTTCCAGACTTTCTCGCGTGCGCTTGCGCGTCATCTCTACCAGTCCCAGCGATGAAACTTCACTGATCTGGGTCTTGGCGCGATCCCGTGCCAGACAGTTTTCCAGCGCTCGCAGCACCTGGCGACGGTGTTGCTCGTCAGCCATGTCGATGAAGTCAATGATGATAATGCCGCCCAGATTGCGCAGCCGAAGCTGGCGTACAATAGCCTGGGTCGCTTCCAGATTGGTTTTAAAAATGGTTTCTTCAAGCGTGCGGTGGCCGACGAAGGCGCCGGTATTTACATCAATGGTCGTCATGGCCTCAGTCTGATCGATCACCAGATAACCGCCGGACTTTAGTTGCACCTTACGCTCAAGCGACTTTCTGATTTCATCTTCAACACCATAGATATCAAAGATGGGCCGCTCACCGGGATAGTACTCGATCTTGCCTTCCAGTTCGGGCATGAACTTGCCGGCAAATTTCTTCACCCGTTCAAATGTAGCGCGGGAATCGATGCGTACCTTTTCCAGCTCAATGCCGCTCATGTCACGCATGGTGCGCATCACCAGCGGCATGTCTTCGTGAATCAGGCTGCCGCTTTTGGCGCCGGCTGATTTTTCCTGGATCGATCGCCACATTTTCTGCAGGAAGCACATGTCATTATAGATATCCTCCTCGGAGGCGCCTTCCGCTACTGTGCGAATGATGTAACCGCCGGGATCGAATTCGTCTCGATATTTACTGATGATATTTTTCAGCCGCGGCCGTTCACTTTCTTCATCAATTTTCTGTGACACGCCGATGTGGTCGGCGCCGGGAATATAGACCAGATAACGAGAGGGAATGGAAATCTGTGTCGTCAGGCGCGCACCTTTGCTGCCCATCGGATCCTTGACCACCTGGACAATGATTTCCTGCCCTTCACGCAGCAGTTCCATGATGGTTTCCGGTATCCGTTCACCACCTTCGGCAGACGCCTGCTCACCATTACGCGGATGATGCTGGTTGAGAATATCCGAAACATGCAGAAAAGCGGTGCGCGCCAGCCCCACATCAAGAAAGGCCGCCTGCATACCCGGCAGGACACGATTGACTTTCCCTTTGTATACATTACCCACCAGACCCCGGCGCTGCGCTCGCTCGATATGTACTTCCTGCAGGACACCGTTTTCTACATAGGCGACCCGCGTCTCCTGCGGCGTCACATTGATCAGTAATTCTTCGCTCATATATCGCCAGTCCGGAAATGTTTAAATTATTTTTGTATCTTCACGCACTTCAGCGACCTGTGGCAAGCGCAAAGGATCCATACCGAATTGCTTCAGCAAGCCGGCCGTTTCAAACAGCGGCAAACCCATTACCCCTGAATAACTGCCATCCAGCCTGGTAATAAAGGCAGCCGCCCTGCCCTGAATCGCATAAGCCCCAGCCTTGTCGTGACATTCATCGCTATCCCAGTAGGCCTCACACAAACCGGCATCCAGTGTATCGAAACAGACCCGGCTAACGTTCAGTTTTACCGCTTCAGTTTGCGCAACAATAGCCACGGCTGAATATACTTCATGGCAACGACCGGATAATTGCGCCAGCATGGCCAGGCCCTCATCGCGATCCCGCGGTTTACCCAGAATACGGCCGTCTACGACTACTGCAGTATCCGCACCCAGCACCGGTATGTGGTTGCCCACCGGCAAACTGTTCCAGCCCGCGCGCGCCTTTTCCAAAGCCAGACGCTGCACATAGGCCTGCGGCGATTCCCCCGCCTGCACATCCTCCGCCACATCCTGCCGAATGACACGATAACCAACACCGAGTTGATCCAGCAGCTCACGCCGCCGGGGCGAAGCCGAAGCCAGATAAATGTCAAACTGTTGTTTCATTGTAATTATTCAATATTCTGCTGATGGGTTTCGCTCCGCTCTACCCATCCTACGAAACTGTTGTTTCATATAACTATTTAATATTCCGCGTGGCTTTTCCTCGTCCCTGGTCCCTCGCAACTCGCCCCTTGTTTACTTATGGTATGGATGATTCTTCAGAATGCTGCTGGCACGATACAGCTGCTCGGCAATGACAATACGCACCAGCGGATGCGGCAGGGTCAACGGCGACAACGACCAGCCGGGCTGTCCCCGTTTGCGGCATTCAGTTGACAGGCCTTCCGGCCCACCTACCAATAATGCAATATCCTGACCAGATTGCATCCAGCCGGATAGCTGCTGCGCCAGTTGTTCCGTTGACCAGGCCCTGCCGGTCACATCCATAGCAATAACCTGTGTATTTTTGGGAATGGCGGCCAGCATGCGCCGGCCTTCTTCTTCGATCAGACGCGCAATGTCCGCATTCTTGCCGCGTTTGCCCGCTGTAATCTCATGCAGGCTCAATCGGCATTCAGGCGGCATGCGCCGGGCATATTCAGCATAGCCCTGCTCCACCCAGGCCGGCATGCGCGTGCCGGTTGCAATAAGATGGATCTGCATGGAAATGAATCAGCTACCGTCGGCTGCCGCCGGACTGCCCTCACCCCAGAGTTTTTCCAGGTTGTAGAAATCACGAATCGACGGCTGCATGATATGGACGATGATATCGCCCAGATCCACCAGCGCCCATTCGCCGTATTCTTCACCTTCGACACCCAGCGGTGGATGGCCGGCTTTTTTCACCTCCATGATTACATTATTGACGATCGCTCTGACCTGACGTGACGTATTCCCGCTGACGATCATCATCACATCGGTAACGCTGGTCTTGCCCTTGACATCAAGAATACTCAAATCAATGCCCTTGACGTCTTCGATCGCCTTGATCACGACTTTTTTCAGTTCTTCGGTTTCTAACATGGCAGTCCGTAAAGTTTTTCCTGTTTAATAAGTTCATACACATTGTCGGGCAGCAGATAATGCGCATCCTTGCCCGCCGCTACCAGTTCGCGGATCCGGGTTGAAGATATATCCAGCTGGGTCACGGGCACAAAGACAATACCCCCGGCCGGATACTGCGCGATAGCCTCACCTGACATCTGCCGCAGCTTAACCAGCTGGCTCAGGGCGGGGCGGGATTCGATTTCGCTTTTGTTCCAGCCCGGCCGGTGAGTCACCACCAGATGCGCCAGTTCGGGAATCGTCTGCCACTGGTGCCAGCCCTGGAGCCCGAGAAAAGCGTCGAAACCGATAATCAGACACAGCGGCTGTTCGCCGCACTCTGCACGCAATTCCTGCAGCGTATCCGCCATGAAAGACGGCCCTTTACGCCGGATCTCCCGTTCATCAAGCCGAAATGCCGGCTGATTCGCCAGCGCCAGTCGCAACATAGCCAGCCGGTGTTGTGCATCAGCATACGTCGTCTCCCGGTGGGGTGGTTCGCCACAGGGAACAAAACGGATCTCCGAAAACGGCAGCGCCTGATAGACATCCAGTGCCGGACGCAGATGGCCGTAGTGGATGGGATCGAACGTGCCTCCGTAGATGCCTATCATTAGATACAGTGACGAGGGACGAGGGACGAGGGACGAGGAAAAACACAGGCTGTATTCCGGGTTCGTTCCTCACTCACTGAGTCCAATGCGTACTGGCAAAAAACCAAAGACAAGTGGCAAGCAACCACCGTTTGCACTTTCTGATTTCCCTCGTCCCTCGTCACTCGTCACTCGTCCCTAGGTTCTGACATGCCCATCGCCAATAACGATGTATTTCTGCGAAGTCAGGCCTTCCAGCCCGACCGGGCCGCGTACATGGATCTTGTCGGTGCTGATGCCGATTTCCGCACCCAGGCCATATTCGAAGCCATCGGCAAAGCGGGTCGAGGCGTTGATCATGACCGAGCTTGCATCCACTTCGGTCATGAAGGTGCGCGCACGACCAATATCTTCGGTCATAATGGATTCGGTGTGCCCGGAACCATGCTGATGGATATGTTCAATCGCCGCCGCTATATCCGCCACGACACGAATCGACAGGATCGGCGCCAGGTATTCCGTGTCCCAGTCTTCCTCGGTCGCGGCATGAATACCCGCAAGGATTTTCTGCGTGGCGGCGCAGCCGCGCAATTCGACGCCTTTTTCCTGATATTGCTCGGCCAGTGTCGGCAATACGCTGGATGCCACCGCCTCATGCACCAGCAGGGTTTCCATCGCATTACAGACCCCGTAACGATGGGTCTTGGCATTAAACGCAACCGCGATCGCCTTGTCGATATCCGCACGATCATCGATATAAACATGGCAGACGCCATGCAGGTGCTTGATCACCGGAACCCGCGCATCGGCGCTAATGCGTTCGATCAAACCCTTGCCGCCGCGCGGCACGATTACATCCACGTATTCCGGCATGCTAATGAGTTCACCCACGGCTGCTCGATCCGGCGTATCCAGCACCTGTACGACATCAACAGGCAGACCGACCTTTGCCAGTCCCTGGTGAATACAGCCGGCGATGGCCTGGTTGGAATGCAACGCTTCGGAACCGCCGCGCAGGATGGCGGCATTGCCGGATTTCATACACAGAGCCGCCGCATCCGCGGTCACATTCGGCCGCGATTCATAGATAATCCCGATTACACCCAGCGGCACGCGCATCTTGCCCACCTGAATACCGGAAGGCCGGTAGTTTAAATCCGTAATCTCACCCACGGGATCAGGCAGGGCGGCAATCTGGCGCAGCCCTTCGGCCATGCCGCTAATACGTTCGTCATTAAGTTCAAGCCGATCCAGCAGCGCCGCATCCAGGCCCTTTTTACGCCCGGCCTCCATATCCTGGGCATTGGCCTCAATCAGGGCCGCTGACTGTTCTTCCAGCAATGTCGCAATCGCCAGCAAGGCGTCATTCTTGACACCGGTCGTGGCTGTAGCCAGCACGCGCGAAGCGGCGCGCGCCTTGCGGCCGATATCGGCCATGTAGTCTTTAATATTCACTTTTGTATCCATTTTTATTTATTCATTATTTAACGCAGAGGACGCAAAGGCGCCAAGACGCAGAGGTTGGATAAGCTGGGTTGTTTCCTGTTGGTCTTGCCACATCATTCTATCCCTTTGCACCTCCGCGTCTTTGCACCGTGAGAACCTCGCTTCGCGAGTTTCATTCGGTACTTCCTACGCTTCGCTCAGGTCGCGTCCTCTGCGTTAAATAAAAGCCCTTGAACGAAAACGACAGACTCAGGCTAATTTCCGGGGCAATAGATTCAGCCCAGCGATCTTCAGCCCTAATTGTACCAGTTCATCCCAGGGCGCGCCTGCCGCCCGACCTTTAATCACCCGTTCCACGGCGGCGGCCTGATATAACAACCCCTGCCAGCGGCGCAGGGAATGACGCTGCAGGCCGGCCGATACCGGGGCTTTGCGCTTACTCCAGACACGATACTGCGCCAGCACCTGATCTACGCGGTTTCCCTGGGCAAGCTGCCAGGCCATACCCGTCATACTGCGGATTTCCCGAGTCAACGCCCACAGCACCAGCACCGGTTCCACTCCCTCGCCACGCAGGCCGTTAAAAATGCGCAACAGTCGCGGCGTCTCGCCTAGCAGGGCGGCATCCACCAGGGCGAAGACGTCAAAACGAGCGCTGTCGGAGACCGCTGCCGTCACCTGCTCGACATCCACCTCACCCTCGCCGCAGAGCAGGCGTAGTTTTTCCAGTTCCTGATCCGCTGCCAGCAGGTTGCCTTCCAGTCGCTCCGCCAGCATCTGCACCGCCGCCTGATCCGGCTGCATGCCACGGGCCTGCATACGTGCCCTTACCCAGTTCGGCATCTGCGCCGCTTCCACCGGCCAGATCTGAATCACCACACCGGCCTTATCCAGCGCCTTGAACCATTTGGCCTGTTGCTGCTTTTTATCCAGCTTGCCCATGCTGATCAGCAGCAGCGTTTCTGTATTGTCCGCTTCGGCCCAGGCTGCCAGCGCCCTGCCACCTTCCACACCGGGTGATTTACCGCTGGCCAGGCGCAGATCCAGCAATTTCTTTTCTGCAAACAGGGACAGGTTGCCGGCCGAAGCCTGCAATTGATTCCAGTCAAAATTCCCGTCGACATGGAACTGCTCCCGCTCACTATACCCCTGCGCCAGCGCTGCTTCACGAATCTGACGACTGGCTGTATCGGTCTGAAACGGCTCATCACCACTAACAAGATAAATGGGTTTCAGCTCCTGTTGCAGGTGCTTCTCTAACTGTTCCGGTTTTAGTTTCACGGTGCAGGATTCGCTGAAACAGAATGATCCGCAGCAGACCGAGCCGGTGCTTCACCATTTTGCATCCTGCTTCGCTGGCGCATGCCTGCGCTAATCTGGCGCAGCATCTGGTTAACCGCAGCGCGCGCCATTTCCCGCTTAATCCGGAACTCCTCCTCCTCGTTGGAAAGAATATTATTGGGATCATAACGGTAGGTGCGCAGCAGGCTGATATTCCTCGTCGCCAGCAGCTCCTGCCCCCTGCCATCGTCCAGCCGGTAGGACAACTGATATTTCAGTTCATATTCATTGGGTTGACCAGCCGTATTGATCGAGGCGATGCGTCGGATAGTTTCATCCTTGAGAATATGCAGAACCGCTCCTGATTCATCCTGGCTTTCCAGAACATTGACCTTTGATGCAATCAATTTTTGCCGAAGAATCTCCCGCATCTGACTGTTCGGCAGCCCCCCTTCGATATAAATACTCTCCAGTTCCGGCGGCATTTCAACCAGACCGCGTAAATGGAAACCACAGGACGACAACAAGGCACCGATGCCCAGCAACAGAACAAGCCTGAACCTGCAGCTTGCGGTTTTCCTCGTCCCTCGTCCCTCGTCACTTTATTTTCCCTCATCACTTACCTGACAACCACATTAACCAGCTTGCCCGGCACAACGATGATTTTTACGATTGTTTTACCTTCAGTGAACCGCCGAACATTGGCATCGGCAATCGCAATCTCCTCGACCTGTTCCCGTGTTGCATCCGCCGGCACGTCGATACGTGCGCGCAGCTTGCCGTTGACCTGAACGATGATCTGAATTTCATCCTTAACCATCGCAGCTTCATCCGCCTGCGGCCAGGGCTGATCGATCACCGCGTTCTCATGCCCCAGGCTATGCCAGAGCGTGTGCGTAATATGCGGCGCAATCGGCGACAGCAGCAGGATGCAGGCTTCCAGCGATTCCTGCATCACCGCCCGGCCCTGCTCACTGTCGTCGTCAAACTTGTACAGGGCGTTGACCAGCTCCATCACTGCGGCAATCGCCGTGTTGAAGGTATGGCGGCGCGCCATGTCATCGGAGATCTTGGCGATGGTGCTGTGAACCTGATGGCGTAGCGTCTTTTGTTCCTTATTGAGTATACCGGTATCCAGCGCTGCCACCGTTCCAGCTTCGATATGCTGATAAACCCGGTGCCAGAGTCGTTTGAGAAAACGGTGCGCGCCTTCCACCCCGGCATCCGACCATTCCAGTGACTGGGTGGGCGGCGCGGCGAACATCATGAACAGGCGCGCAGTATCGGCGCCGTATTCGTCAATCAGAGCCTGCGGATCGACCGTGTTGCCTTTGGACTTTGACATTTTCGAGCCGTCTTTGAGCACCATGCCCTGGGTCAGCAGGTTGGTAAACGGCTCGTCCGTTTTGATCAGCCCCTCATCACGCAACAGCTTGTTATAAAAACGCGAATACAGCAGATGCAGGATGGCGTGTTCGATACCGCCGACATAATGATCCACCGGCAGCCAGTAGTCAGCGCGTTCATCGAGCATGGCCGCATCATTATCCGGGCAGGTATAACGAGCGTAATACCAGGAGGACTCCATGAAGGTATCAAAGGTGTCGGTTTCCCGTTCGGCCTTCGCGCCACACTTCGGGCAGGGAACCTGATAGAACTCGGGCATTTTCTTCAACGGCGAACCGATGCCCTCATAAGTGATTTGTTCGGGCAGCACCACCGGCAGATCGTCTTCCGGTACCGGCACTTCGCCACACTCAGGACAATGAATAATCGGAATCGGCGTGCCCCAGTAACGCTGGCGCGAGACGCCCCAGTCGCGCAGACGCCAGGTGGTGCGTTTCTTTCCCTGAGCGTGTTTTTGCAGATACCCGGCAATCTCATCAAAGGCCTGTTGTGAACTCAGACCGTTGAATTCGCCGGAGTTAATCAACTGACCCCTGTCCGTAAAGGCCTCCCTGCGAATATCAGCCTCAGTTTCATCCGT
>JASBTR010000145.1 GCA_030148325.1 Gammaproteobacteria bacterium | reverse complement strand
GCGGCCTTGGTAAAACTCAATAGTCGTGCAACGGTCTGAAAAACCTGTAATCTTCTATCGGCCATTACGCCTCCACATCTGTAGCCGTGTCTATCTCTTTAGAGATAACCTTTATCTATGGCTATATCGGTAAAACTTAAGAGCGCGATAGTATCAGGGTTCGAGCCAAACTTAAACCATGCAGATCAGGAATCAGGGCCTGCTGCGGCATCAGTATTCATGCTATCCGCCAGCCGGCTTCTTTTTCCGCTTTTGAGCGCATCCAGCCAGATTTTCTGGTTGCGGCGACGCTGTCGCTGTTCCATTATTTTGCGGATTTTGGGGTGGGCTTCCGACAGGGGCGCGGTTCTGGGGAGATAGATTTTTTCACAATAAAGTAAATGCAGGCCCAGTTCTGTTTCGACGATGTCGCTGATGCCGCCCTCAGGCAATTCGAACAGCACCTCATCCAGCTCAGGATAGAGCTTGCCCTGTGGCAGACGCCCGAGCCTGCCCCCTTCCAGCGCCGAGGGGCACTCAGAATACCTGCGCGCCAGCTCCGCGAATCCCCCTGGATTGGCGGCCAGGCGTTTTTGAATCAGGCTTATCCTTTGTTTGGCTTTTTTCCGTGTATTGTCCGGGAATTCCGGATTGACCGTCACCAGGATGTGCCTGGCGACACGGGTCTGCGGGCGGGCAAACTGTTCCCAGTGCGCCTCATAGAAAAGCAGGATATCCAGCTCACTGATCTCGATGCTATCTGCGGCCACACGCGCCATGACCGCATCGAACATCAGATCTCTATATAAAGCGGTGCGTAACAGGCCTTCATTCAGGTTATTGCGGGCGAGATCAGAAAGAAACTCTTCCCGGCTTGCATAGCGACTGGCGATACCCTGCAGGGCCTCATCGACACGCTGTTCGGAGATAACAATGTCATCCGTTTCAGATGATGACAGGGCACGAGACTCAAGCTCGAAAGTAGCATCTGCCTGAGTTCGGGCGGCAGTGATTTGATCGGCCGTCAATTCAGCCGGCGTCTGGCCAAATTTCTCCAACGCACTGCGCAACAGATGATAGGCATATTCAGGCGCTTTCTCGGTCATGAGGTTTGTGCGCCTCATGGCGTCCGAAGGGTGGAAGGCATACCTGCAATCGTCCACTGTTTAAGCCTCCACATATGTTTCACGATTAGGCACGGAAGGTTCAATAGCCGATTCAGGCACCTGCAAAGTTCGGCCCGAAAATCGAACAGATAAAAAATCCCGTCCGGGGTATTCCGCAGGACTTTCTGGATTTCACCTTCTGTGCCCTGTTCGACAATGACATTGCCCTGCAGGCTAAGTGGCCGCGCTGAAACCACCCGGTCACGAAATTCAAAACGATTCAAAACCCAGAGATCTTTTTCCGGCTGCAACTCTTCCGCCCGGCAGCCGATAATTCGATCGATATCCATAAAATGAACGGAATAAATAAGCTGGTCCTGTAAAAATGTACCCACATTCTGCACATAGCCGACACTGCCACGTCTTACCAGCAGCTTGCCTGTATCCAGGCCGGGCCAGGTGCCATCGTTACGCAGATTACGCGATACTCTAACCGCATCTCCAAAATCATATTCCGGCCGCATACTTAACTCCGCTTCAGTTTTCAATCAGAATGCTGCTCAATGGCACAAAAGCCGGTGCTTTTTGGAGCTTAAATACATTGAACACTTTTTCGGTCAGGGCATCGGATTTGACAAAATCATCATAGGCGCTCTGCAGTAATTCGCGATAAAGTTTAGCGCGTTGTGTTTCGTCAGCAGGTAAGCTGCCGGCAGATAAATAATCATGAAAGCGCTGCAATATATGCAGGCGATTAACCTGCACCACGGCCGGGTCATACTTGATCTTAAAATATTCGAGGAAGTCCTCTGCACTCTCCAGCTCTTCCATATCCAGCTCCAGTTCTGTATCAGGCATATTTTTATCTCCACTTTTAACCGCTGTTGTTCGCCTGAAGGCGAACCTGCAGGAAACGAATTCATTAAGGGCTAACCTGTGAGCTCCTCATAGAATCTGCGTAACTCGCCGTCCTCTGGACTGCGCTTAAACCGGGTTGTAAATTTGCGTAAGCGATCCAGAATGCGGCTCGCCTGTTGCCGATTAAGGTCCATGCCCAGATGCTTATAGGCATGCATCAGAGAGCGGGTGCCTGAATGTTTACCCAGCACCAGACTGTGTTGCCGACCAAGTTCTGATGGATCCACACCCTGATAATTTCGTGGATCCTTGAGCAGACCATCGACATGAATCCCCGCCTCATGGGTGAAAGCACCATCGCCTGCCAGACTTTTTTGCCAGCCAACCGGGCGTCCTGACGCATCCGCGACCTGTTTCGACAGGGCGGAAAAATTCTGCAGCTCAATTCCGGTGTTGACGTGGTACAGGTGTTTTAAGCTCATCACCACTTCTTCCAGCGGCGCATTGCCGGCCCGCTCCCCCAGACCATGTACCGTCGTATTCACATGGCTTGCACCCGCGCGAACAGCAGCCAGCGTATTCGCCGTCGCCATGCCAAAATCATCATGCGCATGCATCTCAAGTTCGAGATCCACCATGCTGCGCAAATACTGAATACGTTCATAAACAGAAAACGGTTCCATGATGCCGACCGTGTCGGCAAAACGAAATCGGCGTGCGCCGGCCCGCTGGGCTATCTCTACAACCTCAGCGAGAAAATCCGGATCGGCACGCGATGCATCTTCGCCGCCGACACAGACCTCCAGCCCCATATCCTGCGCAAGCGGAACCTGCCGTTTAATTTCACTCAATACCCATTGCCGACTGTGCCCCAGTTTGTGCCTGATTTGCTGATCAGAAACCGGTATCGAAAGATCAACCATATCGATATTTAGATAACGGCATTGCTGAAGATCATAGTCCGCCATACGACACCATGCGATCAGGCGGGCATCAAGATCCAGATCAGCAATCGCCTGAATGGTTTCCTGTTCCTCACGACCCATGGCCGGAATCCCGACTTCCAATTCCGGCACGCCCAGCGCATCCAGATGTATGGCAATCGCAAGCTTTTCCTCCCGGCTAAAGGCAACACCCGCAGACTGCTCGCCATCGCGAAGGGTCGTGTCA
Organism: Gammaproteobacteria bacterium; assembly: GCA_030148325.1. Classification (GTDB taxonomy): domain Bacteria; phylum Pseudomonadota; class Gammaproteobacteria; order UBA6429; family Thiohalophilaceae; genus JAADGZ01. The sequence continues at coordinate 62,757 of JASBTR010000145.1, read as the reverse complement.
TCGATAATAATTTTGTCTTTTAAAACCTGCATCGTAATCATGTTCTGCTCAGTTAGAGTAACAGGAGCAAGTGCTGTGCCAGCATTATATTTATTGAAAAAACAGTTGCTTAGGCGATGTTGATTTGATTGTGGTGCGACAGGCAACAACAAAGCGTATACGATTGTAGCAAAACCGACATAGGGGCGTGTTGGGGAAGAAATTTCACCACAAGCCTGGTAAGGGTGGGCAGGATTTTTGTGCACCATAGGCACTTCCTTCGGTCGCCCATGCGGAAAAATAAACAACCCCGCCGCAAGCGAACAGGTATTAAATCGTAGGAGCGAGCTTGCTCGCGAATGCAGTTGCCTGAACCTAAAACTATTCGCGGGCGAGCCCGCTCCTACCGGTTTTCGCTGCAGGCAGCGGGAAATTTAACCCATAGAGATTAAACCCGGAGAGGTTAAAGTTTAGTCATCTTTATTTTATCGTCTGTTCAGAAACAGGTGATTTTAATTTTTCAGTTAAAATTTGTTTTATAACATGATCTGATATATTAGACACATCACGGTTAATGTACGGCCTTTGTTTCTGGATTTCCTGCCAGCTGGCAGAAGCCTGGTAAGCCCTGATTTTCTTTAATTCATCTTTTGTCAGGCTGCTTTGGGGGGATTTTCCAGCATTTGCATATATAGAAACAGACTTTCTTCCCAGGTCAGAACTAAAAAATTCATTTGCCTTGATCAGTGTCTGCCGGGAAAGATGTTTGTATACCGGTGAATACGTGGCAATAATAGTTTTGAAACTGGAAAATGCGTCGAAAATTTTTGCCTCATCATCAACACTTATTTCTGTGCCGGACTTTCTTAATTCGTTAATTCTGTATCGTAACACTCGCTTAACGAACAGGTCGGCACGCAGTAATTTCATATATTCGATTATCAGATCTAATGTAGCCGACTTTGTTTCCTTTATATTTTTCCCCAGGAGTTTATTTCGCATAATATAATCAGCAATGATTTCGGCGCGTTTTCTATTCCCTTTCCCATTCATGTGAAGCACATCAAGAAAATATTCCTTCTTATCTATCATAGGGCTGCGAATATCAATCAGGTCTACTGACATATCGGCAGCTACCTGCCTGATAATATTGGTATGTTCCTCCATTGCCTGTATCCAGGCGCTATTATTTGCCGGTAAGGGATGATTCCTGAAATCTGTCGCCTGTGTTACCAATATCGGAATCGACCCATGTGTTCTGGATATGCTAATAAGCGTCATTAAATTAGCTTTAAATGCGTCCGCCGAAGAATTGCGTAAGTTAGCTTCAGGCTTCCCGCTCATTTGTCGCCAGGCAACCGAATGTATATGAGGTTTTGTAGATGGATAGCCTAATTTTCCTGCCAGCAGATCCAGAACCCTGCTGTATCTCCAGAACTGAAAATCTGGTTCCACCCAGGATTTCTGCGCATGCGAATAATCCATTTTAAAATCTGAAAACATTAGTCTGGTCCAGGCATCGTTGAAACCCACATAGAATATTATTAATGCCGGGTCCAGATGGATAATTTTTCCTGACAGAAGGGCAATAATATTTGGTGTGCTGTAGCCCCCAAGACCACCATTAATCACATTTATTGTTTTATCCGTATCTGTAGATCGCCGTAAGATTTCTCCAAGCAGATAGGGGTAACTGTCTTTATTGTATACCCTGGTTCCATAGGTACTTGATCCTCCCAGGCTCACAATATTGATTGAGGCGGGATCAGATTTATATAGCCTGTTTTTTTCCGCCCTGTAGCCCTGTGCATTATGATTTATATTATCTGGATTTGCAGCATATGTAGTAAAGGGGTGGGGAACGAAAATGGAAGTTGGATTAGAGGTATATTCAGGCTCATCCAGTGCGGTTTTCTGTGTGTAATCGTATAGGCGAATTCCTGCCTCAAACACAGCGAAAATTAACAGCCATATAACAAGAGTAAACGCGAGGTTCTTTTTCATTTTTGCTCCACAGACATACCGCCACAATCAAGATCCCCCGCAGGGCGGGTGGTATTGAGCAACCGGTATTCCCAATCATTGCCAAGCTGAGTTTGGCTTTGCTCCCCTCTCATTATGCCTCACATTAAAAACGATGCAAAAAACGGCCATTATTCCCAGGGTCTGTTGATCTTTCAGATGTTAGGCTGATTTTGAGGAAATTTTAGTCCTGACAAGGCATTTTTTACGTATCAATGCACTCCATTGATAGTAAAAAATAGCGCAGGCAGGGCTAAAATTAGCCAAAATCAGACAATAGATGAAAGATCAACAGACCCTACGGAACGGTGGAAACTGTTTGAGTCTTACTGCTAAAGGCGCTGGTTTACCTGAATTGAATTAATCTCACCGGCTTGTGTGTTGGGCTTCGCCCAGCCTGAACAGGTTTCAATCTCTCGCTGGCACAACCCTGTAAATGTTTTTTGTCACTGCAATAAAAATTCACTACTCAAAACGCTTGCGCATGAATGCATAGTACATTACCGGAATGACCACCAGGGTCAGCACGGTGGAGACCAGAATGCCGAAAATCAGTGAAATCGCCAGGCCACTGAAGATAGGATCATCGAGAATGAAAAATGCGCCGAGCATGGCGGCCAGCCCGGTCAGGGTAATGGGTTTGGCGCGCACCACGCCTGCGCGAATCACGGCCTCGGCAAAGGCGACGCCTTCTGCCACCTGCTGGTTGATGAAATCCACCAGCAAAATGGAATTACGTACGATGATACCGGCCAGCGCGATCATACCGATCATGGAAGTGGCGGTAAATTTTGCGCCGAGCAGGGCATGACCCGGCATCACGCCGATGATGGTCAGCGGGATCGGCGCCATAATAATTAACGGCACAATATAGGAACGGAACTGCGCCACCACCAGCAGGTAGATCAGCAGCAGACCGACTGAATAGGCAATGCCCATATCGCGGAAGGTTTCGTAAGTGATCTGCCATTCCCCGTCCCACTTTATACTATAACGATAGGGGTTCTGTGGTGGTGAGATTAGATACTGTTCCAGCCGTCCACCGTGGGAAAAGGTTTTTTCACTGGCATCTGACATGATCTCAAACATGCCGTATAACGGACTGTCCAGCGGACCGGCCATGTCAGCGGTAACGAACACCACCGGCAACAGATCCTTGTGATAAATCGCATGCTCACGGCGGCTGTCTACAAACTGGACGATGTCCGCCAACGCCACCAGTCCGCCGTCCTTACCACGCACCCGCAGCGCTAACAGATCCTCAATCCCCGCCTTGGATGAAACAGGATATTCAATGCGTACAGGCAGTGGATATTTCACATTGCCCACATGCAGGTAGCTGGCATCCTCACCGTTTAAGGCAGCGGACAATGTCGTCACAATCTGTTTCTGGCTGACACCATTTAACGCGGCTTTCTGCTGATCGACTTTGATAATCACCTTGGGTGCTTCGGCTTCAATGGAATCATCCACATCAACCACATCAGGCGTTTGTTCAAACAGGCTTCTGACTTCCACTGCCACGGACCGCTGGCCCTGATCGCTCAGGCCGTAAATCTCAGCCACCAGCGGCGACATAACCGGTGGTCCCGGCGGCACTTCGACAATTTTCACATTGGCGTTGTAACGCCGTCCGATTTCCTGCAATGATTGACGCAGGCTGCGCGCTATCTCGTGGCTCTGGCGTTCACGTTCATGTTTGTCTAATAAGTTAATCTGGATGTCACCGAGATTAGCGCCCTGCCGCAGGTAATACTGGCGCACCAGACCATTGAAGTTAATCGGTGAAGCGCCACCGGCATAGACCTGATAGTCAGTCACTTCCGGCGTCTGTGCGACACGCTGACCCAGCGCCTCCATCACACGCGCTGTCTGTTCAACGGTCGTACCTTCCGGCATGTCCACCACGACCTGAAATTCAGACTTGTTATCGAAAGGCAGCATCTTCAGCACAACATGCTTCGTTACCACCAGTCCTATCGATGCCAGTAATAGAACAATAATGCTCAGCAATAATAAATAGCGTTTGCCACGCCCCTTCGCCCCCTGCAAAAACGGGCTGATAAAGGCGCTGAAATAACGCTGAAAAAAACCCGCTTTTATTTCGCCGGCTGCATGCTGCGCTGAAACATGCAGTACGCGGTTAGCCAGCCAGGGTGTGACCACGAAAGCCACCACTAATGAAATCAGCATACCAATGCTGGCATTGATCGGGATCGGACTCATATACGGCCCCATGAGTCCGGTAACAAAAGCCATCGGCAACAATGCCGCGATCACGGTAAAGGTTGCAAGGATAGTCGGTCCGCCCACTTCATCCACTGCCAGCGGAATCGCCTCGGTTAACGACTTGCCGCCTATTTGCATGTGCCGATGAATATTCTCGACCACCACGATGGCGTCATCCACAAGGATGCCAATGGAAAAAATCAGTGCGAACAGGGATACGCGATTAAGCGTGAAACCCCAGGCCCAGGAAGAAAACAGGGTGATGGCCAGCGTGATCACCACCGCCATGCCAACGATAAAGGCTTCGCGCCAGCCCAGCGCAAACAGCACCAGTAACACCACAAAACTGGTGGCAAAGATCAGTTTGCCAATCAGCTGTTTCGATTTGGCGTCTGCCGTCAGGCCATAATTGCGGGTTACGGTGACGTGTACATCCTCGGGAATAAAAATTCCCCTGAGCTGATCGACACGCGCGATAACCTGATCGGCGATCTCCACCGCATTGGTACCCGGCTGCTTGGCGATGGCAATGGTCACGGCCGGAAACTCACCACTGACATGGATACCCTTTGCGGCAGCAGCGGGTCCCGTTCCAAACCAGGTATAATTTTCAGGCTGATCCGCGCCGCGCCGCACTTCGGCCACATCCCGCAGATAGACCGGCTTGCCATCATGCACACCGACGATCAGATCCTGCACATCTTCGACCGTGCTTAAAAACAGGCCGGTCTGGACCGCAATTTCCTGATTGTCGCGCACCATAAAACCGGAAGCCCGGGTCGCGTTACTGAGCTGCAACGCATTGCGCAGATCATCGATAGCCAGATCATAGGCTGCCAGTGATGCCGCATTGAACAACACATGCACGACATCTTCCGGCCCACCCAGGGTATAGATATCTCGTGTGCCCGGCACGCGCTTGAGTTCAGCTTCGATCGCGTGAGCTACCTGTTTCAGCTCATAACCGCCACGCGCCGGATCATCGGTCCACAGTGTCAGGCCCACAATTGGCACATCATCAATGCCCTTGGGTTTGATAATCGGCTGCGCGACACCCAGCCCCGGCGGCAACCAGTCCTGTTTGGAATACACGGCATTGTACAGACGCACAATAGCCTGGGTGCGATCCTCGCCTACCTTGAACTCTACGGTCAACACCGCCAATCCCGGTTTCGATACCGAGTACACATGCTTTAAGCCTTCGATCTCCGAGAGGATCTGTTCCGCCGGTGTACTCACCAGTTCTTCGACCTCTTTGGCCGAAGCGCCGGGGAAGGCGATAAAAATATTGGCAAAGGTGACATTGATCTGCGGTTCTTCCTCACGCGGCGTGATCATCAGCGCAAAGGCGCCGAGGAAAAGCCCCAGTAACGCCAGCAGCGGCGTGATTTCCGAATTCTGAAACGCGCGCGCGGTCAGCCCGGAGATGCCCAGTTTTTTACTCATGATGTGGAATCCGACTGCTGGCTGGCGTTCTGTTCCTTGAGATAGACCGTTGCCGCCAACGGGTCACGCGCTATCTGCTCGCCTTCCTGCAGGCCGGCAAGGACTTCGATTTGATCATTATTGACCATGCGTCCCAGACGCACCTGACGCATGCTGACCCTGCCGTTTTTATCCATCACATAAACCGCGCTGACTTCACTGCGGCGCGCCACGGCGCTAATCGGCGCCAGTAATTTTTTCACTTCACGGGTAACAAAGGCGACTTTCACCGCCATACCCGGATACAGGCCATGTTGCCCCGGTGGCAGATTGACGCGCAATAAAAAAGTATGACTGGCGGGATCAGCATAGGGGCTGATAATCATGGACGCGGCTTCAATACTCTTTCCCGATAGACTCTGCTCTGGTCCCTGCGCTGAAACAACCCGGGCACGTTTCAGTTTACGCACCACGGCGATCATATCCTGCGGCAAATTCACCGAGGCCCGCAGTGATTCCAGTGACAGACCGGTAAACAGACGCTGTCCCACCCTGGCGGTTTCCCCCAGCTCGATATAGCGCTTGACCACAATACCGCTGTAAGGCGCGCGCACAATGGTATTCTCCAGGTTCTCCTGCGCCTGCTCCATCGCAGCCTTCGCCGACTTCAGGCGCGCCTCGGCCTTGTCCAGCTGGGCGCGGGCCACCAGTTTTTTTGCATAGACTTCTTTCACCCGCCGATATTCCGCTCCGGCTTCAACATAGCGGGCTTTAGCCGCGTTGAAGCGCGCCCGTTGCTCGCGGTCGCGCATGCGTAGCAGCACGTCGCCCTTGTTGACCACATCATCCACGTCAAAATAAATTTTCGTCACTCGACCTGAAGTCTGCGCCGATACCGTAGCCTTGTTAACCGCCTCAATAACCGCATCAAGAATACGTTCTTCAGCAACCTGCTGATAGCCAACGGTTAGCAGTTCGGGCACGCCGGTCTCAGCCTGCAGGCGACCTGTTGTAATCACGCCTGCAAGCAGGACACAAAATAGCGGCCGATAAAATCGGGGATGCGAAAAAAAATCAGGCGATAAGCGCGACATGAATAGAATCCTCTTCACAATAAGAAGGCTGGTAATAGCATAACAGCCGCAGATGACAAGACAAAATTATAGCCTTTATAGGATGCCTGAGGTTGATTTCAAGCCCGGAATTAAACTACCCCACAGCACAAGCTTCAGGGTATTAATCGAAGGAACTATCTGAACCGCCAAGACGCAGAGTACGCCAAGTTTTAGCCAAATAATTCTTGGCGTACGCTGCGTCTTGGCGGTTCAATATTAATCACAGAAATCTGGAGGGGATTAAATCCAAAGCGATTAAATCAGGCAACGCAAAAACGACGAGTCGGTATTCAACGCCGGCAATACCCGCTAAAATACGCCGTTTCGTATTCATGGATAACCTGTCGAAATGGCGCAATATATTTACACAATGAATCAGGTGGGCAAGATCGTCCCGCCCAAACGCACGATCCTTAAAGATATTTCCCTGTCCTTTTTCCCCGGCGCCAAGATCGGCGTACTCGGCTTAAACGGCTCAGGCAAATCCACGCTGCTGAAAATCATGGCCGGACTGGATACCGAGATCGAAGGTGAAGCCCGTCCCCAGCCCGGCATCAACATTGGTTACCTGTCTCAGGAACCCCAGCTTGACCCGGACAAGGATGTGCGCGGCAACGTCGAAGAAGCCCTGCAGCATATCAAGGACGCCCAGACCCGGCTGGATGAAGTCTATGCCGCCTATGCCGAACCCGATGCCGACTTCGATGCGCTGGCCGCCGAGCAGGCCAAACTGGAAAACATTCTGCAGGCCGCCGACGGCCATAATCTGGAACGCAAACTGGAAATCGCCGCCGATGCCCTGCGCCTGCCGCCCTGGGATGCCGATGTAACGAAACTGTCCGGTGGCGAGCGCCGCCGCGTGGCACTATGCAAATTGCTTTTATCCGCGCCCGATATGCTGCTGCTGGATGAACCCACCAACCATCTCGACGCCGAATCCGTCGCCTGGCTGGAGCGCTTTCTGCACGACTTCCCCGGCACCGTGGTTGCCGTCACCCATGATCGCTACTTCCTCGACAATGTCGCTGGCTGGATCCTGGAACTGGATCGCGGCCATGGCATTCCCTGGGAAGGTAATTATTCCTCCTGGCTGGAGCAGAAGGAACAGCGTCTGGAACTCGAGGAAAAACAGGAAAACGCCCGTATCAAGGCCATGAAACAGGAACTGGAGTGGGTGCGCACTAACCCCAGGGGCCGCCACGCGAAAAGCAAATCGCGTCTGGCGCGTTTTGAGGAGCTATCTTCTCAGGATTTCCAGAAGCGCAACGAAACACAGGATCTGTACATCCCGCCCGGCCCACGCCTGGGTGATCTGGTCATCGAAGCCAATCATCTCAGCAAGGGCTTTGGCGATCGGGTGCTCTACGAAGATCTGAATTTTAACCTGCCCAGGGGTGGCATCGTCGGCATTATCGGCCCCAACGGCGCGGGTAAAACTACCCTGTTCCGCATGATCACCGGCGAGGAAAAAGCGGATGGCGGCGAACTGCGTCTGGGGGAATCGGTGAAAATCGCCTGCGTCGATCAAAGCCGCGATGCGCTGGATGACAGCAAGACGGTATGGGAAGAAATCTCTGACGGCCAGGACATCATCACCATCGGCAGCTATGAGATCCCGTCACGCACCTATGTCGGGCGCTTTAATTTCAAGGGCAGCGACCAGCAGAAAAAAGTCGGCAACCTCTCCGGCGGTGAACGCAACCGCGTGCATCTGGCCAAACTGCTGAAAAGCGGCGGCAACGTGCTGATGCTTGATGAACCGACCAACGATCTGGACGTGGAAACCCTGCGCGCACTGGAAGAAGCCCTGCTCACCTTCCCCGGCTGCGCCATTGTCATCTCGCATGATCGCTGGTTCCTGGATCGTATCGCCACCCACATTCTTGCCTTTGAAGGCAACAGTGAAGTGGTCTGGTTCGAGGGCAACTACGCTGATTACGAAGCCGACCGCAAACGCCGCCTGGGTGATGACAGCGACCAGCCGCATCGTATTCGCTACAAAAAACTGGAGCACTAATTAAAGGGACGAGGGACGAGGGACGACAAAAGCATAGTCCTGCTTTTCTATCCTCGCCACTCAATCCTGATTCGTTGTGCTAAAGTAAAACGAAGTCCAACAAACAACCCAGGCTGCCACCTTATTGCGCTTGCATAATATTAACCGGCGCAGCTTTTTCCAGAGGCGGTCTCCATAAATGTTGGGCTTCGCTGTCGCTCAGCACCAACCTACGCATTTTATCGGTGTTCGTAGGTTGGCGCTGAGTAAAACGAAGCCCAACAAATAGCCCAGTGGCATGCAGCTTATTGCACCTGCATGCTGTCAACCGCTGTGGGTGCCGACTCTTCTACTACCGGCTCCGCCGTGGCCGGGCTGTAGGTCAGGATGTCTTCCGAGATAACTTCGTTGGCGCCATTGAGCACGGAAACCTTCCACTCACCCGTCCAGCCGGGAACAAAACTCTTGCTTGACCAGACGCGCCAGCGCGAGCCGCCTACATTGAACTTGACTTCGGCCATCACCTCGCCGTTATACTCCCAGCGATGTTTGGCAGTCTGTCCGGCCATGTCGCGCAGTTCAGTATAATAGATCACCTTATCCGAATTGGTGTTCAGTTCCTTGATACTGTCGGTCGGCTCACGGTCCTCTACCGCCGATGTAAATACTGAGCGCACCACGCTGCCACGGGAAAAACCACTCTGCTCTATCGGCATAGGTTCATTCATCATTTTATCCTGCATGGCGGCATCCGCATCACCGGTCTGCTCCATCATCCCGCTCTGGTCTTTCTCATGCATGCTCGACATATCATGCTCCGCTTCATGTCCGGCAGCGCCCTGCTCACCCATCGCAGGCATTTCATGTTCGGCTGTTGCCGCTTTTTCCGCCCATGCGGATGAACCCAGCAACAGCGCGCTGATAACCGCACAAATTAATTTGTAGTTCAATTTCATCATTGACTCCCTTCCCCCTCTGAGGATAGTGGTGTTTCAGAAAAGCCCTGCTAATCAAGAAACCACAATCTAGTCCTGTCCGCAGTCATTTACAAACAGGATCGGTCACTTATTTCTTTGCCACATGCGAGAGAATGTCTTATTCGTGATCGCAATCACAAAGCAGCCCGGGTGGGATTAGCGCCGATAGCCACCAAAATCTAATTAAATATCCGAAAAGCAGTTTTACTCCCGTGCAGACTCGGGGATAATTGTTTTTTTTTTATTCCGAGGTTTTTTATGCGTAAATTCCGGGGCAGGCCTGACTATGATCATCAACAGGGCGCAAAAACCGGCATCCTGGTTGTCAATCTCGGCACCCCTGATGCACCGGATGCTCGCTCTATTCGCCGCTACCTGGCCGAGTTTCTCAGCGATCCCCGCGTTATCGAGATGCCGCGCTGGCTGTGGAAACTGATCCTGCATGGCGTCATTCTACGTTTTCGCCCGGCCCATATCGCCCCGGCCTATCGCGCCATCTGGGGTAAAGATGGTTCACCTCTGCTTAGCATCAGCAGGCAGCAGCTTGAAAAAATAAAAATGCAGCTCACACCCCGGTTCAAGCATCCTGTTAAATTTGCCCTGGGTATGCGTTACGGCCGGCCCTCCATCGCCGGCGCCCTGCGTGAACTGCAGGCGGCCAACGTGCAACGCCTGCTGGTGCTGCCGCTTTATCCCCAGTATTCCGCCACCACCACCGCCTCTACCTTTGACGCCATCGCTCGCGAACTCATGAGCTGGCGCTGGATTCCATCCTTACGCATGTTGAACCAGTACCATGACCACCCGGCCTATATTGAAGCGCTGGCAAACAGTGTTACCGCATTCTGGCAAACACAACCGCAGGCTGACATGCTGCTGATCTCCTTCCACGGCCTGCCCAAACGCTACCTGTTGGCCGGCGATCCCTATTTCTGCCAGTGCCAGAAAACCGCACGCCTGCTGGCGGAAAAACTCGGGCTGAATGAAAATAAATGGCGCATCAGTTTCCAGTCACGCGTGGGTCGGGAAGAATGGCTCAAACCCTACACCGATGAAACACTCAAAGCCTTACCCGGGGAAGGCAAAAAATCAGTGCAGGTTATCTGCCCGGGTTTTCCCGCCGACTGTCTGGAAACCCTGGAGGAAATAAATGTGCAGAATCGAGAATGGTTCCTGCAGGCTGGCGGTGAACGTTTTGACTATATCCCGGCGCTCAATGCTTCAGATGCGCATATCGAGATGCTCTGCCGGATTATCGAAGAACAGTGTCGTGACTGGATGAAGATAGTGACGAGGGACGAGGGACGAGGGACGAGGAAATAAGTACAGGCTACCCGATGTTTTTCCTCGCCACTCGTCCCTTGTCACTCGTCACTTTTCTCAAGCTATTCCCGGATTACCCTTCACGTTGAGAATCTTCGGCGTGTTCAGCCTGGTCACCTTCGCCACTTTCTCTTCCCGCAGGTATTCAGCTACGACATCCCAGATCGGCTTGCCCGGTGCTTTTGAACCTACCGTCGCCCAGCCTGCTACTGTGTAGTTTTTGTTTGCATCGATCAGGGTACCGTTATTCAGACGCATATCCGTTATGCGCTTACCAATTGTCTGGGTTGGATCAATCGTATAGTCCAGACCACCGACGCGCACCATGTCCCCTCCCTGCTGTTTGTAGGGATCCAGGTTGAACAGGTTATCCCCCACATCCTCGAGGATGTCCTTGATGTCCTGCCCACGCATTTCCCGCACATAGGTTTCCGGATAGGTGATCGCGGTCTGATCCATGACGTTTTCCATGGTGATGGTCTGCCCGGGCAGAATCGATGTGCCCCAGCGGAAACCCGGCGACAGGGAGATCTGTGCGCCACCCACTTCGCGCAGGGCATCACAAATCACCTGATCGAAGGTGCCGTTGAAATTGCCGCGGCGATACAACAGGCTGTCTGTCACGGCCAGTTCTTCGCTCAGTGTCTTGATGTAGGGCTTGCGCATTTCCTCAATATAGCTGGCCATTTCAGCATCGGGTTCCAGCAGGTTAGAGAAGACGGGTAACAATTTGTAACGGAAATCCTGCACCTTGCCATTGCGCACATCAAACTGCATAACACCGAGGAACTTGCCGTTGGAACCGGCATTGGTCACCAGCGTTTTGCCGCCCTTGTTGTTGACCACCGTCGGTGCCGGTACGCCATCGTGAGTATGGCCGCCAAAAATAGCATCGATGCCGCTGACCCGTGAGGCCATTTTCAGATCCACGTCCATACCGTTGTGTGACAACACGACGACCACGTCCGGTTTTTCATTGGCGCGAACTTCATCCACCACAGCCTGCATGGCTCCATCGTTGATACCGAATGTCCAGTCGGGAATGAAGCGACCGGGGTTGGCGATGGGCGTATAGGGGAAGGCCTGGCCAATCACAGCAACACGGATGCCGCCGGCCATTTCCTTGATGGTATAGGGTTTGAAAGCACGCTGTGAGTCTTCATCATAACCGGGGAAGTCAGCAAACTTGTAGTCAAAGGCCGCATCATCCTTGACGAAAATATTCTGGCTAACAAAGTCACCGTTGAACTCACGAATATTATCCATGACTTCTGAATCCCGATAAGTGAATTCCCAGTGACCGGTCATCACATCCACACCCAGCAGGTTACAGGCGCGCACCATGTCCTTGCCGCGAGTCCAGTAGGCCGTACCGGATCCCTGCCAGGTATCGCCGCCATCCAATAAGAGCGTCTTGTCTGCTCCCATATCGGCGCGCAGGCGCTTGACCAGAGTGCGTAAATGGGCAAAACCGCCGACCTTGCCATAGGTTTTGGCGGCTTCGACATAATCCAGATAGGTAAAGGCATGCGCCGCCAGCGTATTGGGCTGAATACCAAAATATTTAAGAAATTTCTCGCCTACCAGGTGGGGCGGCTGGCCAAATGCCTTGCCCAGCCCCAGATTGACACTGGGTTCGCGAAAATAAATGGGCAGTAGTTGCGCATGGCAGTCGGTCATGTGCATCAGGGTCACATTGCCGAATTTCGGCACATGATAGGTATCCCGTGGCGCCTTCGCGGCAGAACTCGTCTTTCCCGTCTTCGAATCCGTATTCTTGCCTTCGCAACCCGGCAACATCCCGGCCGCAGCGGCCATTCCCATCACCTGCATGAACTCACGGCGATTTATTGACATTCTGTTTTCCTCTCTACCTGTGCTATCTATCTGTTATAAAAAGATTTTTGTTTCATAATCCAAAATCAGCCTGAACCTTGACCGGGAGCATCATAGCAAACTCACAGAATCTTACAGATCTGGATGGCGGTAATTCTGACATATTTATGATTTTTAGTCTTTAACCCAAAATCAGTGTTTTCAGGTTTAAATGCGAACCACCAAATATGCCCGCTAGCGAACCATTAATTCAGGGTCTTTGCTATAGACGCGGATCTGGCCATTGTTATTCCCCCTTTTGTCCACAGGCCATGCCATAGCCGATAGCCCAAAAGCAGCAACAAAATACCCATATAGATAGCCGGTTCCAGCAAATCCGCTTTGACCAGCAGCAGGAAATGCAACACGCCCAGAAGCGCAACCAGATAAACAAGCCGGTGCAGCTTTTTCCAGTTTCGCCCCAGCCGCCGTATCATCCCCCTGTTCGAGGTCAGCGCCAGCGGCAGGAGCAATATAAAAGCCAGCATGCCCAGGGTGATGAAAGGCCGCTTGATAATATCCAGCAAAATCTCTTCTCCATCGAAAAACTGATCGAACCAGATATAGGTCAACAGATGCACGCAGGCATAAAAAAAGCTGTACAGGCCCAGCATGCGTCGATAGGCCAGCGGCCAGCCCTGCCCCAGGATGCCTCGCAGCGGTGACATCAGCAGCGTCAGTAATAAAAACCGCAGAGTCCATTCACCGCTTTCCCGAGTCAGCACTTCAAACGGATTGGCGCCCAGATCATCACTGACAAAGCGAAATACCAGTACTCCCAGCGGCACAAGGCAGGCCAGCCAGAACAGCGGCTTTAACTTCAGAAAAAAATGATTTTGGCGCATGTAATACCGCTTTGCTTACGACCGGACCTCATTTATTAAAAGTATTTTTTTAAATCCATTCCAGAATAAAGTGACGCCACCTGTTCCGCATAGCCATTGAACATCAGGGTCCTGCGTTTGAGGAACTCACCAATACGACGTTCACGCTTCTGGCTCCAGCGTGGGTGCGCCACCTCTGGATTGACATTGGAATAAAAACCGTACTCTCGCGAGTTCGCCCGGCTCCAGGAACTAAGCGGCTGCTGTTCAGTAAAGCGGATTTTAACGATCGACTTGATGCTCTTGAAGCCATATGTCCAGGGTACAACCAGACGCAGAGGCGCACCATTCTGGTTTGGCAATTCCTCACCGTACAGCCCAACCGCCAGCAGGGTCAGGGGATGCATGGCCTCATCGATACGCAAGCCTTCCACATAGGGCCAGTCCAGCACACGCCGACTCAACCCCGGCATCTCTGAGGGACGTGCAAGCGTGGTGAATTCGACGTATTTTGCTTTTGAGGTTGGCGAAAACGTCTTCAGCAGATCCCCCAGCGGAAAACCCACCCAGGGAATCACCATCGACCAGCCTTCGACACAGCGCAATCGGTAGATGCGTTCCTCCAGCGGCTGTTTGCGTAGAATATCTTCCAGATCAAACACCCCGGTTTTCTCTGCCTCACCCGCAATCGTGACCGACCAGGGGCGAGTCGTCAGCTTTTGCGCCAGTTTCGCCGGGGAATATTTATCAGTACCGAACTCATAAAAATTGTTATAGGCCGTAATCTTGCCTGGTTCGGTTGGTTCCTCACTAGTGGAAAATGCCCGATTTTTACTGAATGCCAGTTTTTGTCGAACACCTGCCAGAGCCAGCCCCGGCAGTGATACCGCCAGTCCGGCACCCAGCAAACCTGCAGTATGAAGAAATTGCCGCCGCTGAAGATAGACCGACCTGTCCGTGATTTCAGAAGCCTTAATGTCAGCCGGTGTTTTAATCAGCATGGGTGCGTCTCCTGTCACCTTTTCGACTTAGAATATATCAAAGTAAATATTAACCCTGTGACACATGCAAAAGCATGCAGTTCCCTAAAAAATTTAACCACAAGGACACGGAAGGTCACAGAGGTTTCATATATTTTAAAATCAGAGTTGTGTGTCATCTGTGATGATCTGGATAAAGAGTCAGTTGTCTTAGGATTAAATAGTCTTCTCTGTGACCTCCGTGTCCTTGTGGTTAACATTTCCGTTGGACAAACTCGAACACCCCCTTACATTCCCTGTTTTTTCCGGTATGATTTCCGCACAAAAACAAACGGTTAAATACTGACGTACTATGCAGCCCCCCCCTTCAGAGAAAGTTGTCAATCGTAAACTGGCGCAGAAAGCCAGCAGCAATGGTGAAGTTCGCTGCTTTGAAATTATCAACGATCATTTCATTCGTGCGAAAAAAAACAATCTGCTGGGTGAGCAGTCCTATACTCTGAAAATAAATATGCTGCAGCCCTGGCCGGTACATCATCGGCGATTTTCCTGGCGTTGGATGATGAGCCTGATTTACTTTGCTCTGACCCTGCTGGCCTATGCCGTCTTCATGTCTCTGCATCCCGACACCCAGGTGTTGCAACGCCTGTTGCCGTTTATCGTGGTTCTGCTTCTACTGAGCCTGGGGTCGTTGCTCATGTTCATCTACCGCTCACCCAATGTGATGGAGTTTCGCAGCCGTTACGGCAACTGTAGCCTGTTGCACATCCTGCACAACAAGCCCGACCGCAAGGAATGCCGGAAATTTACCGATGAACTGAAGACCCGCATTCTACTGACGTCACAGGATGTCAACCTGGATAAAAAACAGATGATGGAGTTTGAACGCAAGGAATTGACCCGCCTGTTTGAAGAAGGGGTAATCGAAAAAGAAAATTATGATGCGGCGATTGAGCGTATCGAGAAAATAAAAATCTAACGCAAAGACGCAGAGGCGCAAAGAGTTTTTGAATCTCTATGGGTTAAATTCCCCGCTGCTTGCGGCTAAAACCGGTAGGAGCGGGCTTGCCCGCGAATAGTTTGAGGTTCATCCAACCGCATTCGCGAGCAAGCTCGCTCCTACGATTTAATACCCCGTCCGCTTGCGGCGGGGTCATTTATTTTAATTAAATTTAATATTCTTTGCGTCCTTTGCGCCTTCGCGCCTTTGCGTTGAAAAAACCTTCCGCTACTCGATCTCGGCAACCCGCTACCCACTTCAGGCTGCACTGGCGCGTCGATCCGACTTACTGAAGCGGAAGCCTTCGCTGTCGGCATCGACGACGATCACATCGCCCGGCAGGAACTTGCCTGAGAGGATTTCCTGGGCCAGGCTGTTTTCAATTTCCTGCTGAATGGCGCGTTTCAACGGCCGTGCGCCATAGACCGGATCGAAACCGGCTTCGGCGATTCTGTCCAGCGCGGCATCGGTGATTTCAATATCCATTTGCCGACTGCGCAGGCGTTCATGCAGATACTCAAACTGGATCGCAGCGATAGAACGAATCTGCTCCTTGCCCAGCGGATGGAAGACCACCAGCTCATCAACCCGGTTGATAAATTCGGGTCGGAAGTGCTGGCCAACAATTTCCATAACTGCCGACTTCATCGCCTCGTAGTTCTCCTCACCACTCATTTCCTGAATCTGTTGTGAACCCAGGTTGGAGGTCATGACGATCACCGTGTTGCGAAAATCTACCGTGCGGCCCTGACCATCGGTCAGGCGTCCGTCATCCAGCACCTGCAGCAGGATGTTAAACACATCGGGATGCGCTTTTTCAACTTCATCCAGCAGGATCACCGAATAGGGCTTACGCCGCACCGCCTCGGTCAGATAGCCGCCTTCCTCATAACCCACATAGCCGGGAGGCGCACCGACCAGACGCGCAACCGAATGTTTCTCCATGAACTCGGACATATCAATACGCACCATGGCGTCTTCCGTATCAAACAGAAATTCAGCCAGCGCCTTGGTCAACTCGGTTTTACCCACCCCGGTCGGGCCGAGAAACAGGAACGAACCATTAGGCCTGCTGGGATCAGAAAGCCCTGCACGCGAACGACGAATGGCATTGGACACGGCCTTGACCGCTTCACCCTGACCCACCACACGACTATGTAGCGCCTCTTCCATACGCAGCAGTTTGTCACGCTCGCCTTCGAGCATTTTCGATACCGGAATGCCGGTCCACTTGGACACCACTTCCGCAATTTCTTCTTCGCCCACAGCACTGCGTAACAGGGTGGTTTCCTGCATCTCCGCCTGGGCAGCCATGTCCAGCTGTTTTTCCAGATCGGGGATGCGGCCATACTGGAGTTCCGACATGCGCGCCAGATCACCAGCGCGGCGCGCTGTTTCCAGTTCCAGCCGCGCCCGCTCCAGTTCTTCCTTGATATGCTGGGTGCCCTGTACCGCTGCCTTCTCGGTATTCCAGATCTCTTCCAGCTCGCTATATTCGCGCTCCAGCGCACTGATTTCTCCTTCCAGTTTCTTCAGGCGCTCTTTTGATGCCTTGTCACTTTCCTTCTTCAGCGCTTCACGTTCAATCTTTAACTGGATCAGTTTGCGATCAAGTTTGTCCATTGATTCCGGTTTTGAATCAATTTCCATACGAATGCGAGAAGCGGCTTCATCAATCAGATCAATCGCCTTGTCCGGTAACTGCCGATCAGTAATATAACGATGCGACAACACCGCCGCCGAAACAATGGCCGGATCAGTAATGTCTACGCCATGATGGACTTCATATTTTTCTTTCAGACCACGCAGAATCGCAATCGTGTCTTCCACGCTCGGTTCATCCACCAGCACTTTCTGGAAACGCCGTTCCAGCGCCGCATCCTTTTCGATGTACTGACGATATTCGTCCAGCGTAGTTGCGCCGATGCAATGCAACTCCCCACGCGCCAGCGCCGGTTTCAGCATGTTGCCGGCATCCATTGCGCCTTCGGCCTTACCTGCACCGACCATGGTATGAATTTCATCGATAAATAAAATGATCTGGCCTTCCTGCTTGGCCAGATCGGTCAAGACGGCTTTCAGGCGTTCTTCAAAATCTCCTCGGTATTTTGCGCCGGCCAGCAGTGACCCCATATCCAGCGACAGCACCCGTTTGTGCTTCATCCCTTCCGGCACTTCACCGTTAATAATGCGCTGCGCCAGACCTTCGATAATCGCCGTTTTGCCCACACCCGGTTCGCCAATCAGCACAGGATTGTTCTTGGTTCGACGCTGCAACACCTGGATGGCGCGGCGAATTTCATCGTCCCGGCCAATTACCGGATCGAGCTTGCCCTGTTCAGCACGCTCGGTAAGATCGATGGTGTATTTTTCCAGCGCCTGACGCTGCTCTTCAGCATTCGCATCATTGATATTCTGACCACCGCGGATATTCTCAATGGCTTTTTCAAGCGCCCCTTTTACCGCCCCGGCCTTGCGCAGAATATCGCCCAGCGTGCCCTTGTCATCCACGGCCGCCAGGACAAACAGTTCGCTGGAAATAAATTGATCGTTGCGTTTCTGCGCCAGCTTGTCGGCCAGGTTCAGGAGTCGGGAAAGATCATTGGAAATATGCACATCACCGGTCGCCTCACCAATCTGCGGCAAGCGTTCCAGCGCCTCACCCAGTTGCGAGCGCAGCAGGTTGACGTTGACATCGGCCTGGGTCAGTAAGTGGTAAACGGTTCCGCCTTCCTGATCCAGCATGGCGCTCATCAGATGCACCGGTTCGATAAACTGGTGATCGCGACCCACCGCAAGGCTCTGCGCATCCGCTATCGCCATCTGAAATTTGCTGGTAAGTTTATCCATTCTCATAATGGTATCCCCTGAAGGTATCTATTAATTCTTGATATTAGATGGGGCCTTTGCGAGAGGATTCAAGTCGCTTAACCCGGATTGATCTGCCGCGTGCCCCGGTAAGGATAAAGTTCTTCCAGAGCAGTGCTTTTGCCCGCCTTCTGCACAATACGGATGTGTTCACGGCGAAACTCACGTGCATTGCGGAGTCCGCAGGAATGCGCCAGCACGTTAACCTCATGATTCACCCAGTAGGCATACTGGGCGACCCGTTTGGCTTTTACCGACACCACCAGTCCCCGCTGACGCCATTTGTTATGCGTGGTGATGCCGGTCGGACAGGTGCCCTTGTGACATTGCAGCGACTGTACACAGCCCAATGCAAACATGAAGCCGCGCGCACTGACGACAAAATCCGCCCCCACACACAGCGCCCATGCGATCCGCGCCGAGTGCACCAGCTGACCGGAAGCGATCACACGAATGCGATCTTTCAGACCGTAAGCCATCAGCGTATCCACCAAAATCGGCAAAGCTTCGGAAACCGGCAGGCCGACATGATCAGCCAGTAACTGGGGCGCGGCGCCAGAGCCGCCTTCCCCCCCGTCCACGGTAATAAAGTCCGGTGCACTGTCCAGGCCCCGGCGCAGGATAGTTTCACACAGGTCTTCCGGAAATCTTTCCGAACCCACCACGGTCTTGATACCCACCGGCAGGCCGGTAACATCCCGCACCCGCTGAATCATATCCAGCAGATCATCGGAGTTCTTTATCTCCTTGTGCCGGTTGGGACTGCTTGACACCTCGCCCACCGGGATGCCGCGTATTTTTGCAATCTCTTCGGTCACCTTGGCGGCCGGCAGCACCCCGCCACGTCCCGGTTTGGCGCCCTGTGAAAGTTTGATTTCAAACGCTTTGACATGGGGCGCGACTTCACGCAATTTTTCATCACAGAGATTGCCGTCCAGATCCCGCACACCATATTTGGCCGTGCCAATCTGGTGAATCAGATCACAACCCGCGTTACGGTGCCAGGGTGACATTCCACCCTCACCGGTATTCATCCAGATGCCTGATTCTTTCGCGCCGCGCGCGAGCGCATCCACCGCCGGGCGCGATAAGGCGCCATAACTCATACCGGAAATATTAAACAGCGAACGGGCATGGAAGGGTTTTTCACAATCCGCACCGATGATCACCGACGGCGCATCGGTAAACTCTTCCTCCAGCAACGGATAGGAGGCATTGACAAACAAAATCGAGCCAGTCTGACGCAAATCATTGGTCGAACCAAAGCCCAGCAGTCCCCCCAGGCCCTTGGCGGTTTTATACACCCAGGTGCGGGTAGCGCGGTTAAAGGGCAGCTCCTCACGATCACTGGCAAAGAAATACTGACGAAAATACTCCCCCAGATTCTCAAAGCGGTAACGCAGACGACCGATGAGGGGATAGTTGTGACGGATAGCATGGGTTTTCTGGGTCAGGTCCTGGATGACCATCCCCAGCAAAACTACACACACAATGGCCAGCAAAACCCAGAAAATATCGTGTTCCTGGAATGTGTCCAGATCCATTATGCACTCCTTGTGTAAAACTTGCTGTTATTTGTAAATATATATCGTCATCTAACTGTTTTTATTTAGAAAATTCAGGGGAAACATATCCTTCCCTATTGTTCCCTGTTTCTCAGTATTCAACTCACCAATCTTCCGCATGGGCACAAAAATCGTGCCCATACGCTATAAATTGGATTGTATACATATACATACGTAGGTAGGTACTTAAGGAATTCATTCACCTGCAGGTTCGCCTTCAGGCGAACAGCAGCGCTTAAATAACGTAGAGTGTGGCGCATAATTGAGTATTTTGTACGGCTAAAGCCATACCTGCAATTGTTCACATGCTTAAGTACCTACGTATGAGATCGTATAAGGTTTGACTCGTCACTCGTCACTCGTCACTCGTTCCTTTGCTCTTAATAGCTGCCCCAGTTGTTCGAGGCAGGTTGACTGCCCCAGCGCTGCGCAATTCAGTGGCGGAAAAGCCCGTAGTCGAGCGTGGCCACGCTTAAGCAGGGCAAGAATGACATGGCCTTCGCCGGCAATGCCACTCACCTGGACCGGATAAACCGGCGCGCCGCTCAGTTCAGCCAGCACCGCCACCCCCCGTTTTAGATGTCGGGGTGGGTGAGTGGAAAGATGGATAGCACCTTCCGGGAAAATACCCACCACCTCACCCTTTTTCAGCGCCGTCAGCGCATCACGAAACGCCTTTTCGGGTTTGCCGCTACGCTCCACCGGAATACAGCCGCCGGCGCGAAAAAACCAGCGCAGACCGAAGCGTTCGTATTCTTCCCGCGCAATCATGAAACGCACCGGACGCCGACAGGCGGCGATCAGCAACAGCGGATCCAGGCCGGATACATGATTCCCCGCCAGTAACGCCGCCCCCTGTCTGGGTAGCATCACCGGGCTGTACTGATAGCGGTGATAATATTTTAGAAACAGGCGAATCCAGCCATCCAGCAGATTCAGCCACGGCCGTCCCCAGTCAGCTTCATTGGCGTGAAAGCCAGCCCACACAAGGGAGAGAAAAAAAATAAAGACCGTGCTTGCTGCAATCAGCATTGGGATAAGCCGGCTGAAAGGGACGAGTGACGAGGGACGAGGGGCGAGGAACAGCCCCCTTTTTTCACCTTATATCTTCTTGCTTGCATCTTTTCCCTTTTTTGTGATTTTTATTTATATACTTTGCGTTGAAAAAGATCGTTGCGTCGGCTCACCAGCCGGTCCAGGAACAGCAGGCCATCGAGGTGATCGATTTCATGCTGAACCGCACGCGCTTCAAAACCTTCCATTTCATACTCCTGGACTTCACCCTGTTCATCCTGCGCCTGTAGTTTGATAGTTCTGGCGCGGATGACATTGCCCGTATAGTCCGGTACCGACATACAACCTTCGCGGCCTTTGACCATGCCTTCCCATTCCAGAATCTCAGGGTTGATCAGCAGCAGCCGACCGTGTTGTTTGACCTTCGGCTTACTGGACACATCGACGATAACAATACGCTGCAGATGCCCGACCTGAGGTGCAGCAATACCTACACCACCGGGGCCAGCGCGCATGGTCTCTTCCAGATCATGAATGAACGCACACAGGCTCGCATCGAACTCGGTAACCTCGGCTGCGATTTCCTTCAGCCGCGGATCCGGGTATTTCAGAATTTCCAGTACAGCCATTATCTAGTGTCTATCCATAAACGTGGATACATAACGCGAAGACGCGCCCGAACAAAGTGAGAAAGTGCCCCTGAGGTGCAAAGAAAAAAGTTTTATAATCAAAATCATACAATCTCTGCGTCTCCGCACCTCTGCGCCCTCTGCGTTTAATACGAATCTTTATAGATGGGCGCTATCTAACCGAGCATGATATCGATGGATTCCAGGCTAACGTCAATGCCTTCCTGTTTCACAATCGCCAACGCTGACTCCAGCGCCGGGATGCCTTCGCTCGCAAGGCCTTCGATAGTCATAATATAAACCGGCTCGGCTTCCGTCCCCGCTACATCCGATTCCAGATCCAGAATATGCAGACCGGCCTCAGCCAGCACCCCGGTTACCTTGGCGACAATGCCGGCCCGATCTGCGCCATAGACGCTGATACGCACATCAGGCTGCCGGTGATCATGCAGATGGCCCTCAATACGGTCGAGATGCACATGCAGGGACATAGACTCGGCCACACCGTCGATGAGTTCATGCAGGGCGTGCAGGTTGCCGCTAAACTGCACCATCAGCATCATGCTGAAGTTACCTCCCAGACGCATCATCGAAGCTTCACCGAGATTGGCGCCGCCTTCGAACAGCGCCGAAGTCACATGCGCCACGATGCCCGGCCTGTCCTTGCCAACCAGGGTCAGCATGTACCAGTGATTCCTGTCAGTCATATCCGTCTCCTCCAGGCAGGTTTGAATCCTGCCACCCGTTCAATGCAAGGTTGAATGCGCCCAGTAAATTACCGCAACGCCCAATAGAATCAGGCTCAGCTGCTGCACGGTTGCAGAAAAATGTGTCCGTTTGTGCAGCCCCGGAATCAGATCCGCGACGGCCACATAAATAAAACTGGAGGCGGCTATCGCCAGCACATAGGGTAGAAGATATTGCGCACCTTCAAAACTATAATAAGCGGCCACTGCACCGACAATCGTCGCCAGACTGGAAATAATATTAAACAGCAGCGCCCGAGCGCGACTGAAGCCGCTGTGCAGCAGCACTGCAAAGTCACCCACTTCCTGCGGAATTTCATGCGCGGCGACCGCCAGACTGGTAACCACACCCAGATGAAAATCTGTGAGGAAGGCCGAGGCGATTAGCACGCCGTCTACCATGTTATGCAGACCGTCGCCTACCAGGATCAAAATTCCGGGGGCGGTATTGGGCGCTGAAGACTCGCTGTGGCCATGCGCTTCACAGTCATGCGCATGACAATGACGCCAGAGCACCATTTTCTCCAGCGTAAAAAAAACCAGAATACCAAGCAACACCGTCAGGCCCAGTTCGTGCAGATCCTCACCGGCACTCATCGCGTGCGGCAACAGGGCCAGAAACGCCGCGCCTAACAGCGCACCGATGGCAAAACTGACCAGGTGCGGCAGCAGCCGCTGACGCGGTGACGCAGGCAATAGCAGATACACAGACGCCGCCAGCACACTCAGGACACCGCCCAGCAGGCTGAAAAGGATGATCCAGGTAAATAGAGTCATGATTTTTAATATTTTATTATGAAATAGAAAAAGACATTAATGCAAAGACGCAAAGTATTTAAATAAACAACCCCGCCGCAAGCTACGGGGTATTAGTCGAAGGAACAATCTGAACCACCAGGACGCAAAGGACGCCAGGAATTGTTTGGCTAAAACTTGGCGTCCTTTGCGTCCTGGTGGTTAATATTAATCACAGCAAGCTATGGGAAATTAAACCCATAAAGATTAAGAACTCCTTTGCTGTCTTTGCGTCTTTGCGTTGAAAAAAGTTGGTTATGTTTCCAAAACCTTATTCAATACCCAGCTTCTTGATCCGGTAGCGCAACGCCCGAAAAGAAATCCCCAGCAGTTTTGCGGCGGCAGTCTTGTTGTAGCGAGTCTGTTCCAGCGCCTTGATAATGGCTTCCCGCTCCTGATTATTCAACGCCGGGTCCAGTCCCTGTTCCAATCCGGCCGCATTATCGATGATGACCGTGTCGGTGAAATCCGGGCTGGACTCGGGCAAGTGCAAATCAGTGACCTGAATAGTATTGCCCTCACACAGGGTCATGGCCCGTTCCAGAATATTTTCCAGCTCACGCACGTTACCGGGAAAACGATAGCCCTGCAAAGCCTCCAATGCCGACTTGCTGATCCGCGGGTGCGGGCTTCCCCAGTTGCTGGAAATCTTTCGTAGCAGATGTTCCACCAGGATGGGAATGTCTTCCGTGCGCTGGTGCAGCCAGGGCATGGGCAGTTCAATTACATTGATACGGTAATACAGGTCCTGGCGGAAATCAGCCGCCTCTACCATTTTCGCCAGCGGCCTGTGGGTGGCGCTGAGGATACGCACATCTACTGCAACTTCCGACTGCATACCCACCGGTCGCACCGCCATTTCCTGGATCGCGCGCAGCAATTTGACCTGCATGTTCAGTGGCAAATCCGCGACTTCATCAAGAAACAGGGTACCGCCACTGGCGGCCTGAAACAGGCCTTCCTTGTCGCTGGTGGCACCGGTGAAACTACCTTTCCTGTGACCGAAAAATTCACTTTCCATCAGCTCCGGCGGAATCGCGCCACAGTTAACAGGCACAAAAGGCTGATCCGCACGCGGCCCCTGTTCATGAATCAGGCGTGCCGCCAGCTCCTTACCTGCGCCGGAGGGGCCACTGATATATACCGGCGCCTGTGAACGAGCCAGCTTGCTGATAATTTGCCGAGTTTTCTCCATGACGGCTGAATTGCCCAGCAAAATGGACTGACCCGACCCCGGTTTCGGTCGCTCAGCCAGCTTCAACGCACTTTTCACCAGATTGCGCAGAACTTTCAAATCGACCGGCTTGGAAACAAAATCAAAGGCGCCGGCCTTGAGCGTCTCGATAGCCGTTTCCATATTGCCATGCGCGGTGATCATGGCCACCGGCACCTGCGGCGCGGTTTTCTGGATATGGCGTACAAAGTCAATGCCGTCTCCGTCGGGCAAACGCATGTCGGACAGACAAAGGTTAAAACTCTCCGCTGCCAGCAGCTTACGCGCTTCGGCCAGATTTTTCGCGCAGCGGCAACTCACGCCCATGCGTGAGAGCGTAATCTCCAGTAATTCGATGATGTCGGGTTCATCATCAATGATTAAGGCCAGGTAATCTTTGCTCACTCTGAAATCTCGTTATCTTTCCTGTTAACTCATTTGTCGGCGCGGATCCTGAAAACTGATGCGAAAACAGCTGCCGCCGGTGGCAACCGGGATATATTTCACATTCGCCTGATTGCACTCCGCCAGTTCCCGTGAAATATACAATCCCAGCACGGAACCGGCATTCGAGGTGGTATAAAACGGCTCAAAAATATGTTCAGCGGTGTCCGCAGGAATACCCGGGCCGTGATCAATTACATCCAGAAACGGTCGTTGCTGATCGTGCACCATACCGCCGCGCAGTTCCAGCCGGGGGCCGCCCTGATAGCCCTGACTGTGACGCAGGCCATTTTCACACAGGTTGGTGAGAATCTGCTGCAGGTGAGTGCTGTCAAAACGAATTTCGATATCTTCCGGATTGACCTCGATTTTTACCTGGTCCTGCTCATCCAGATGTACCAGCATGAAATCATTGACAAAACGTTGCAGAAAATCATTCAGTCTGAACACCTCGGGACGAGAATGATCCCGCCGCCCCAGTTGCATGATACTTTCGATAATCGTATTCATGCGCTGTGACTGATCGCTGATGATCCGCGTCAGGCGCTGATCATGCTCATCCAGGTTAGGCGATTCAGCCAGCAGTTGACCCGCATGGCTGATCGCCCCCAGCGGATTGCGAATCTCATGGGCTATACTCGCCGTCAGTCGACCTAAGGAGGCCAGCTGCAACTGCTGCGCCCGTTGCGTCACCGACGACGCATCTTCGAGAAAAATCAGCACACCGCTATTCTTATCCTGTCCGATACGGGCAAAACGCGGCGCGATGTTGTGATATTCCGTGCTTAACGCGAAGCCCTGCAGCTTCATATCCGGCTGCTGTTGCCATTTCTGGAAAGCGTCCGCCAGTGGCGGCGAGATCTTTTCGAGTACGGGATCACTGGCAATAGAAGGCATACCAAACATGTGCCAGGCAGATTCATTCATCAGGCGCACCACTTCGCTATTGTCAATCACCACGATGCCAGTCTGCATACGCTGGATAATATGCTCAGTCAGTTCCGCCATATTAGCCAGATCCACACCGCGCCGAGTCGCCAGTTCCTCACTCTCGCGGATTCGCCGGGCAAACGCATGCGCGACAATGGCGGTGATGAATAGTGTCAGTCCCAGTATCCCGGCCTGGGTATAGCTGTTTCCCAGCATGGTCTCCACAGTCCGGTCGTAAACCACCTCCGCCAGAATCGTCAACGAAGCAATCGAGGCCAGAAACAACGCCTGCCGCCGCCCGCTGACCAGGATGCTGCCGCCGGCGATAACGATGATCAGCAGGGTACCCAGACCGCTGCTGACCCCGCCACTGGCATGCATAAGCACCACCGTGGCAAGGATATCAATGCTCACATGTAGATAGATCTGGGTCTGGAAACCCGGCCATTGCCAGCGCAACAGGAAAATGAATGCCGTGGCAAAGATAAGATATAACAGGGAAGTGAAGAAAAATAGATCGGGATTATGGCTGGCCAGTGGATGAAACTGCAGCCCCAGAACAAATATAAGCGTAAAAAAAAGGGAAATCAGCAGCCGGTATTTGTTCAAAAACCCCAGCGGCCGCCAGGTATATTCCAGGCTGTCCCTGCTCGTATTGCGTTTGAGCTGATTAAGTGGATTACCCATATTCAGCCGATGAACTTATGAGGATTCCGCACGTTTTCTGTGTTCAGCACAACAGTAATATTTGCCCTGCGCCTGCACGGCTTCGTTCTGCGGGATATGCAGGTCACAGAGAGCGCAACTGACCATGGTTTCAATGCGCGAAGATTCGCCCTGTTTTTTCTGCTCCCGTTTCTGAATCCGTTTCTGATCAATGGAAGCCAGCCAGCGACGGGTCAGGCTGTAAACCAGCCAGGCGATGATGAGGATAACGACAAGACGAACCAGGCCCATGAATTTTCTCTGTAATTTAAACTATTTAAAGGCACAAGATACAAGATGCAAGGGTAAAAAGGAAAACGGTTTTGTATCTTTTCCCCTGCCATCTTTTCTCTTTCGCCTTTTTGCTCCACAATACCGCTTTTCAGCAAGCTGAGCTTAACGTCGATAATATGAATCTGCACGAATACCAGGCCAAACAGCTATTCCGTGACCACGGCATCCCGGTTCCCGAAAGCCGGGTCGTCGCCACCCCCGAAGAAGCCCTCACCGCCGCACGTGCGCTGGGCACGCCGCGCTGGGTAGTCAAGGCGCAGGTGCATGCAGGTGGACGCGGTAAGGGCGGGGGCGTCAAACTGCTGGACAGTGAAAATACGCTGCGTGACTACGCCGCCTCCCTGCTGGGTTCGCATCTGGTCACCCCGCAAACCGGCGCCGAGGGTCAGCCGGTCAATCATGTATTGATCGAGTCACCCTGTGACATCGAGCGGGAACTCTATCTGGGCATGCTGGTCGATCGCGCCCGCTCGCGTATCGTGTTCATGGCGTCCACCGAAGGCGGCATGGACATCGAGGAAGTCGCTCGCAGCCGGCCGGAAAAAATCCTCACCGTCTTCGTCCACCCTGCTGTCGGCCTGATGCCCTATCAGAGCCGCAAACTGGCCTTCGCACTCGGCCTTGCTCAAAATGGGGGCACACAGGCCAAAGCCTTTCACCAGATCATGGCCGGGCTCTACCGCCTGTTTACTGACAAGGACCTGAGTCTGCTGGAAATCAACCCGCTGGTGCTGAGCAAACAGGGCGAACTGCTGGCGCTGGATGCAAAAATTAACATCGATGATAACGCCCTCTACCGCCATGCCGATCTCACCACCCTGCGTGACATTTCACAGGAAGACGAAAAAGAAGCCCGCGCAGCTGAACACGGCCTCAACTATGTAAGCCTCGACGGCAACATCGGCTGCATGGTCAACGGTGCCGGACTGGCGATGGCGACCATGGATCTGATCCAGCTTCGCGGCGGCCAGCCGGCCAACTTCCTCGACGTGGGCGGCGGCACCACCGCCGAAAAAGTCGCCGAGGCTTTCAAAATTATTATTTCTGATCCCCGGGTAAAGGGTATTCTGGTCAACATCTTCGGCGGCATCGTGCGCTGCGATCTCATCGCCGAAGGCATTATTCAGGCGGTTAAACAGGTCCACCTGGCAATCCCCGTGGTCGTGCGTCTGGAAGGCACTAACGCTGAAGCCGGGCGAAGCCTGCTGGCGCAAAGTGGGCTGGCCATTGACGCAGCCGAAAGTCTGGATGATGCCGCGCGAAAAATTATCATTGCTGCCGAAGAAGCTCACGGGGAGGCGCAATAATGGCGATACTGGTAAACAGCGAGACCCAGGTTATCTGTCAGGGCTTCACCGGCAAACAGGGCAGCTTTCACTCCGAACAGGCCATCGCCTACGGCACCCGGCTGGTCGGCGGCGTCACCCCCGGCAAGGGTGGCCAGACTCACCTCGATCGGCCGGTCTTCAATACCGTAGCTGAAGCTGTAACACAAACCGGTGCAGACGCCAGCATGATCTATGTGCCTGCCGCGTTTGCCGCCGATGCCATTCTCGAGGCAGCTGACGCCGGCATCAAGGTTATCGCCTGCATCACCGAAGGCATTCCGGTGCAGGACATGCTCCGGGTCAGGGCTGCACTGGCCGACACCGAGGTCAGTCTTATCGGTCCCAACTGTCCCGGCATCATCACCCCCGGCGAATGCAAGATCGGCATCATGCCCGGCATTATTCATAAGCCCGGCAGCATCGGTATCGTCTCCCGCTCCGGCACCCTCACCTATGAGGCTGTACACCAGACCACCACGGCCGGACTCGGCCAGAGCACCTGCATTGGCATCGGCGGCGATCCCATTCACGGCCTGGAATTCATCGACTGCCTGCGCCTGTTCGAAGCCGATCCGCAGACCCAGGGCATTATTATGGTCGGCGAAATCGGCGGCAGCGCCGAGGAAGAAGCGGCTGAGTTCATTCGCACCGAACTCAGCAAACCGGTGGTCGCCTATATCGCCGGGGTCACCGCCCCGCCCGGAAAGCGCATGGGCCACGCCGGCGCCATCATCGCCGGCGGCAAAGGCACCGCCGAAAGCAAATTCGCCGCGCTCGAAGCCGCCGGCGTCAGCGTCACCCGATCGCCGACGGAAATGGGCAGCACCATGCTGGCTTTGCTGGAAAAATAAACAACCCCGTAGCTTGCTGCGGTTCAATACTAATTACAAACTGAAACCGTATCCTGCAAAGACATCTCTGTGGTAAATAAATAACAATCAATCAGGCCTGAAATAATGAATTCTATTAGCGCCCCTGGCCCTCTGTGCATCGCCGTCGCCCAGCTCAATCTGCTGGTGGGTGATATTGATGGCAATGCTTCGGCTATTATCGCGGCCGCCATCCAGGCGCGTGATGAACTCGGCGCACAGGCGGTGGTGTTTCCCGAACTGGCGCTGTGTGGTTATCCGCCGGAAGATCTGCTCCTGCGCCCGGGCATGTATGAACGCATCGATGCCGCGATGGCGCGCCTGAAAACCGAAATTCAGGGTATTTATGTCATTGTCGGCTTTGCAGAAAAAACGCCGGCGGGTGTTTATAACGCGGCGGCCGTTATTCGTGATGGTGACATCCTCGCTGTGGCGCGCAAGCACTATCTGCCTAATTACAGTGTCTTCGATGAAGAACGTTATTTCATCGCTGCTAATGAACATTGTGTCATTGATATTCAGGGCATAGCCGTAGGCATCAGTATCTGTGAAGACATCTGGCACCCCGAACCGGCAGCACAATTATGCGCAAACGGAGCGCAGTTGATCATCAATATCAATGCCTCGCCCTTCCATAAGGACAAGGGACCGGAGCGTGAACATATTATTGGTGAACGTGTCCGTGAAAACGCCGTTCCGATCCTTTACGCCAATCTGGTAGGTGGTCAGGATGAGCTGGTCTTTGATGGCGCATCCTTTGTCATGTCAGCAGACGGCCGGATAACACAGCGTATGCCGAACTTTGAAAGTGGTGTCTTTCCGGTAATATTTGATACCGAAAACAGAAAACCGGTTCCCCAGGTTGTTACGCAACCGCTGCAGGAACACCGTGATCAGGATGCGCTGATTTATCAGGCGCTGGTACTGGGCGTACATGACTTTGTGCGCAAAAATGGTTTTAGTGGCGTCGTTATTGGTCTCTCGGGTGGAATCGACTCCGCCCTGACCCTGGCCATCGCCGTCGATGCACTGGGGGCGGAAAACGTTGAAGTCGTGATGATGCCATCGCGTTACACCGCCGACATGAGTATCGAAGACGCCACCGAACAGGCGCGCGGCATGAAAGTGGAATACCATGTGCTACCGATTGAACCCGCTTTCAACGCCTTTCTCGACATATTGAAAGAAGAGTTTGCCGGTCGCCCGGTGGACACCACGGAAGAAAATATCCAGGCCCGCTGCCGTGGCGTACTGCTGATGGCCATTTCCAACAAAAAGGGCAAAATGCTGCTCACTACGGGCAACAAGAGTGAAATGGCCGTGGGCTACGCCACCCTCTACGGCGACATGGCCGGCGGCTATGATGTGCTCAAGGATGTACCCAAGACGTTGGTCTATCAACTCTCAAATTATCGCAATCGAATAGCCAGGGTGATCCCGCAGCGGGTAATCGACCGTCCGCCTTCAGCCGAGCTGGCGCCGGATCAGAAAGACAGCGACAGTCTGCCAAACTACGATATCCTCGATGCCATTCTTGAACGTTACGTGGAACAGGATGAAGGGCTGGAGGACATCCTCGCCGCCGGCTTTGAACGGGACACGGTCGTACGAGTGCTGTACCTGGTGGATCGCAACGAATACAAACGCCGTCAGGCGGCGCCGGGAATTCGCATCAGTCCGCGCGCTTTCGGCCGCGATCGCCGCTATCCCATCACCTCAGGCTATGGCCGCAACCGCACATAAAACTTAAGACTGTTGAAAATTAACGAAAAATAGACAATCATGGCACCTGTGGACAGAGACTTTACGCTGGCTGGTGTTCATCTATATAAGGTTTTTATTAAACGCAGAGAACGCAAAGGCGCAGAGACGCAAAGGAAAAACGTTATTAAGAATCAAAATTATACAATCTCTGCGCCTTTGCGTTCTCTGCGTTAATTATCCATATTAATGGGTAAGCGCTAACTAAACAGATTCGTATAAAACAGAAGGACGGCCAAATGAAAAAAATCGAGGCAATCATCAAACCTTTCCGGCTGGATGACGTGCGTCAGGCGCTCTCCGGCATTGGCATCACCGGCATGACCGCAAGCGAAGTCAAGGGCTTTGGTCGGCAAAAGGGACACACTGAACTTTATCGTGGCGCGGAATATGTCATCGACTTTCTGCCCAAGGTGAAAGTGGAAATCGTGGTGGCTGCCAGCATGGTAGATCAGTGCATTGAAACCATTACCAATGCCGCCCGTACCGGTAAAATTGGCGACGGCAAGATTTTTGTCAGCGATGTCGAACGCATCGTGCGCATTCGCACCGGCGAGGAAGGCGAAGAGGCCATCTAAAACATAGGGACGAGGGACGAGGGGCGAGGGGCGAGGAAAACAGGCGGGTGGTTCAATTATTATTGATTGATTGATTGATTGAAATAGTTGTTTAAGCTTGATTCGTCCCTCGTCCCTCGTCCCTCGTCACTCGTCACTCATCCCTCGTCCCTGATATTCCGGATAATTCATCTCCAGCACTCGCCTTGCATCCCGCGCCAGCACCGGCAAATCCAGCTCAGTATAGGATTTCACCATAATCGCCAGCGCCTCGGGTACAGCCGACGTCCCCTGATAATGTTTCACGACATATTTGGCGCGATTGGCAGCAGCAACAAAAGCGCTGCGCCGGGCATAATAGTTCGCTACATGCATCTCATATTTCGCCAGACCATCACGTAGCTGGCGCATCCGGCGAATCGCATCCTTTGTATAACGGCTGTCGGGGAAACGCGTCACCAGTTCAGAGAAATAGCGGAAGGCTTCACGCATGGACCTGGGATCGCGCTCGCTCAGATTCTGATTAAACCAGCGCGCCATAAACGACTGATCGCCGTTATAACGCGCCAGGCCGCGCAAATAATAAGCATAAGCAATACTGCGGTGATCCGGGTGGAGCTTGATAAAACGCTCAGCGGCGAGGATGGCGGATTCATATTCCTGTGCCTGATAGTAGGTATAGGCGATCTCCAGTTGCGCCTGTTCCGCATAGGGGCCGTACGGGAAACGCGACTCCAGCCGTTCATAATACTCGATGGCGCTCTCATATTCGCCTTCATCAAGATATTCACGGGCATCGCGATAGACCTCCGCCGCCGTCTGCCCCTCGGTAGGATCTTCATCCTCCACCGTGGCGCAGGCGCTGAGAAACAGTAAAAAAACAAGAACAGGGAAAAGACGTAACATGGGATTCCGGATGCAGTAACAAAAGAAAATGGGACCTGTCGAGAGTATACCGTTGATAGCGGGTATAATGAACGCCTAACTCAACCTGGCTGAGAAAAAATTCACCTGATATGCCCGAACAAATTTCCCTGAAAGCCACTATTCCCGAGACAGTTCACGGCAAACGTCTGGATCAGGCGCTGGCCGGCCTGTTTCCCGATTATTCCCGTTCACGCCTGCAAAAGTGGCTCAAAGACGGCCAGATCACCCTCAATGGCCAGCACGCCCGCGCCCGAGAAAAAGTCTATGGTGGCGAGGAAGTTGTGATTCAGGCTCGGCTCGAGGAAGAAGGACACTGGCAGGCCGAAGCCATCCCCCTGGATATTGTCTTCGAAGACGAGCATATTCTGGTCATCAACAAACCAGCCGGACTGGTGGTGCATCCCGCCGCCGGCAACAGCCACGGCACCATGTTGAATGCCCTGCTGCACCATGCACCAGAGCTGGCGCAGGTGCCACGCGCCGGCATCGTTCACCGACTGGACAAGGACACCACCGGCCTGCTGGTGGTGGCGCGCACCCTGCCGGCACAGAAATACCTGGTGGAACAGTTGCAGGCGCGCGCCTTCCTGCGCGAATACCTGGCTGTTGTCAATGGCGTACTGGTAAGTGGCGGCAGCGTGGATGCGCCCATTGGCCGACACCCTGTGCAACGCAAACGCATGGCGGTAGTTGAAAGCGGCAAGGAAGCGATCACCCACTACCGCATTCAGGAACGTTTCCGCCACCACAACCTGCTCAACCTGCGCCTGGAAACCGGCCGCACCCACCAGATCCGGGTACACATGGCGCATATCCAGCATCCTCTGATCGGTGACCCGGTTTACGGCGGCAGGCTTAAACTGCCGCCCCGGTGCAGTGACAGACTGGCGCAGACCTTACGTAAGTTTCATCGCCAGGCCCTGCATGCCGCCCGGCTGGGCCTGGAACACCCCGTCACAGGCGAACAGATGGAATGGGAAGTGCCGATGCCGGAAGACATGGAACAGTTATTAAAAGCCCTGCGGGAAGATATGACACAAGTTATGTAGGTTGGGCTTCGCGTTGCTCTGCCCAACCTGCACAACCTGGAAGAAAAATGATTTGCACCACAGAGGACACGGAGGTCACAGAGAATTATATTTCCAGCATTTTGTGATTTTATATTGGTTCCCATTCTCACGGGAGAATCAGAAAAGCACATATTTTCAAACTCTGTGACCTCCGTGTCCTCTGTGGTAAAAGATTTTAATAATGAAAAAAAGTATGCCCAATTCAGACAGCTGGCTCATCCCCGACTGGCCTGCCTCGGCAAATATCTACGCCGGCACCACTCTGCGTCACGGTGGAGTCAGCCTGCCACCCTATGATTCTCTCAACCTGGGGAACCATGTTGGTGACGACCCTGCTGCAGTTGCTGAAAACCGCAGGCGCCTGAACCTTCCCACGGAACCAATATGGTTGCGCCAGACCCACAGCACACGGATTGTCGATGCCGCCCACTGCACGCCCGACCAGAACGAGGCAGACGGCAGCTATACCACCCAGTCTCAGGTTATCTGCAGCGTACTCAGCGCCGACTGCCTGCCAGTTTTAATCTGCGATCGCGCCGGCACCACCGTCGCCGCCGTACATGCCGGCTGGCGAGGACTGGCAAGCGGTATTATCGAACAGGCCATTGCCACACTGCCAGTCGATCCTGATAACCTGCTGGTCTGGCTTGGCCCGTCCATCGGACCGGATGCCTATGAAGTCGGGAACGAAGTACGAAAAATCTTTATTACCCACGATCCTGCTGCTAAAGCAGCCTTCATCGCAAAACAGGGGAAATGGCGTATGGATATTTACCAGCTTGCCCGCCAACGCCTGATGACGCTGGGCGTCACCGCTATCTATGGCGGAAACCACTGTACATATCGTGAGGGCGAACATTTTTACTCCTACCGCCGCGACGGAATCAGCGGTCGCATGGCCAGTATAATCTGGATGGATGAATGTTCAGCCTGCGCCTGACACCCATTAGAACCTGTCTCCGGAATCGGCGTAGCGCAATTAATTCTAGATATTCTCAATAAAGGAGCTAAATTATAACTATTAAGAATTACGGAATAATTTATTTATTCAATTTGCAGGCATAATTATGAAAGTTACCAAATTTACGATTGTATTTGTTTTTTTATTTTGCACCACCCCCGCCTACGCGTACCTTGATCCAGGTACTGGTAGCCTGTTTCTGCAATTACTTTTAGGTGGTGTTGCAGGGTTAATTGTAATAATCAAATTATACTGGCACAGTTTTCTGGTTAAAATTGGGCTCAGAAAGGAAACCATACTGGAACATGATACGGATCAGGACTAAAAGCATTTTGGTAAAACCCCGGTGACCGACAAGACATTAGAAAACATTAAAATAGACAGCGGCTCTTTTCGCGACAGGACGGCACAGGTTTTCCACTTCAAGGGTGAGATTTACCGTGGTTTAAACCCCGATGCAGCAGAAACATTTGAACTATTTTCAAAAACAGACGCGTATTCGAAGCTAATATCAACGAATAAAATCATTGATAGTGTCATCGATAACAGTCTTCCTGACTCTGTATTAGATGACGACTGGACTGTAATATTAAAACATCAAAAAATACCGTTCATATCATACCCATATGAATGGCCATTCCAGATGCTTAGAGAAGCGGCGTTATTGCAACTTGACGTTATCCTGGAACTTCTCAAGGATGGTTATATTTTAAAAGATGGAAGCGCATACAATATACAATGGCAGGGAAAAACACCGGTTTTTATCGATATTGGTTCGATTGCCAGGTTCAATGGGGAAGGATTGTGGTCAGGATACCGACAATTCTGTCAGCATTTTTTATATCCACTCATGCTCCAGTCATATAAGTCCATTGATGGCTCAGCGCTATTGCGAAGTGAACTTGAAGGAATCGAACCGGCGCAATGCCGAAAAATGCTTGGCATCAAAGGTGTATTCAGGAAAGGTGTCCTGTTCCATGTAATATTGCAGGATATTTCAAAAAAGAATATCAAGCTTCGAAATAACAAAGTAAACAAACTGTCATTGCCGGACCACGATCTACTGAAAATGATTGCAAATAATATCCGCGGACTTATTGACATTATAAAAACGCTAAAACTTCACGACAGCAGTCACTGGGAAACTTATGGTGAAACGCATTCTTATGATGAAAGCGATTCGGAAATAAAAGAAAAATTTATTCATTTTGCCGGTTCATTTGAAAAGTGGAATACTGTTTGGGATATCGGATGTAATAATGGTAAATATTCAAAGATTATTGCTCAATATTCCGATTATGTAGTTGCTGTTGATGCTGATCACGCCACGGTTAATAATCTATTTAATAATCTTACCGTCAAAAATTCGGGTAATATTTTACCCTTGCGCATGAATCTGGCCAATCCGTCACCCTCGCAGGGCTGGAATGGGTGTGAGCGACATGCATTTACAGAGCGTGGGAAACCTCAATTAATCATCGCGCTCGCCCTGATTCATCACATTGTTATCAGCAATTATATTCCATTAAGTCACTTTCTTGACTGGTTAAAATCAAATTGTTCATACCTTGTTATTGAGTTCGTGGATATTGATGATCCAATGGTGAGCATTTTAATGCAGGCCACTGATGAACCGGTTGATGACTATTCAAAAGAAAATTTCGAACTTGAACTACGCAAAAGGTTTTGCGTATTAAAAGAAACCGTTCTGGGCAACGACCAGAGAACACTTTATTTCTGTGAAACAATGCGGTAAGTTTTTTCAATGCGTTGCGTAAAAAAGCCCTCGTGGCAGAATTTTCTGACTATACTTGCCCTGACATCCCTGGCGTTCAGCCAGCCAATTTTTGATATAATTTCACAAAATCCGGAATTTCTTGCGGTACGTTATATTTCAATATCTGACATTTTAACCTTTGTTTTCTTAATTGGCATTCTTACCCCCTTCTCACTCGCTGCAGTTACATTGCTTAGCAGCAAGTTTCTGTTTGGGGAAAAAGACAGGGCTTTTTACGTAATATTCATTGCCCTGACAATACTGGTAATTTTTCCGGCATTCAAAAAAGTTTTCATCTTCAGCGAGACAATCCAGGTGATTCTTACCCTGGTTTTTTCAATTTCTGTTTTTCTGGTTTATGTGCGTTATAAACTGGTCAGGGATTTTTTCGGAATCATGTCGTTTTCCGTAATTATATTTCCAGTATATTTTTTATTCTTCACGCCTGTGAAAAATATTCTTGCCTCAAACAATGTGCAATTTAATCCGGACACCTATCAATATGGAAAAGCCAGGAAGCCTGTTTCCGTGGTATTTGTGTTGCTGGATGAGCTATCTTTAATAACTTTACTGGATGAAGAAAAAAATATTGATTCAACCGCATTTAAAAATATATCACGGTTTTTTGAATCTGCCACATGGTATAAAAATGCATCAACCATTTCAAACTTCACAACCACGGCTGTGCCCTCTATTTTGACAGGCAATCATCCAGTTTCTATCAACCATAAAAAACAACGAATAACAAAAAACATGCATGACTGGTTGAATCTACCTATATACCTGGACTACCCGGATAATATATTTACACTTTTATCAACAACACATGAAATGATCGTCAGGGAACAGGCAACGCAGCTATGTCCTTATCCACTATGTGAAACCGAATATGACAAACTTAGAAAAAAAAGCAACTTCAACACCCTTGTTACTGACTCATTATATGTATATCTTAATATTGTAGTGCCTGAAAAATTGAAGAAACATGTTCCAAATGTACAAATGGGGTGGGTAAATTTTGATTTAAATAATATTACCAGTGATCGGCAGCAAATCTTCATGAATTTCATTGCCAAGTTACACAATAAAAGAGCAAAACCACAATTTATATTCTTACATTCAATATTACCTCATATGGCCTGGACATATACTTCAACTGGCGAAGTGAACGGTTATACCTCTGTACCAGGCTGGTCTTCAAAAGGATGGACAAATGATAAAAACATATTGCGAGAATCCTACAATCTTTACTATGAACAAACGAAATTTGTTGATGCCCTGCTTGGCCGGTTATTTGACAGATTAAAAGAAAAAAAAATATACCATGATTCATTAATAATACTGACGGCCGATCACGGTGTCTCACTGATACCCGGCATGAACAGCCGTTCAGTTGAAGGTGAAAGCACTGTCGCGGTCTTATCGGTTCCACTTTTCATACATTATCCGGGGCAGTCTGAATCTGTTATTGATGAACGATATGCAACATTACTGGATATAATTCCAACTATTGCTGATGTTCTTGATATCGAAACGATATGGCCAACTGACGGTTTAAGCCTGCTTGGTGACAAAGTTCATGACGGTCACAAGCTCAGATTCTATAGCCCGGATACTGAGAAGGCTGGAATCAAGGTAAAAACTTTTAATTACAAATCGATGTCATGGGATGAGTCGCTACAGCGAAAATATCGATATCTGCACCCTCAAACCGGGGGGAGAAATAATTGAATTGGCAACAATACGCTATATCCCCAACACCCTCAGTCGCTGTTACCCGTCTCGCCCCCCCCTCCCCCGAACATCAAGGTGACCATAATTGTCACTTTCTGACTTTATGCCTGTGATCCTGCCGAGAAATATAGGCAAAAAACTCTGCCGGAATTGTGAAAAATAACGCAATCACATGTTTTTTATGGAGTTTATTTTTTATCGAAAAACTGGCACGCACCATGCAGATAACAAGACAACTAACGCGATTAAGTTTCCGGAAAACCTGTCGATAACAACAGCAGTCCGTTAACTTGACAGCCACAGGGACTAGAACTTATTCAACAGGATTTTTTTAATATTGCAGGAGTAGTTACATGACACTTTCAGACATCAAACTTAACAGAAAGAACAAGGGCTTCACCCTGATCGAACTGATGATCGTGGTCGCCATTATTGGCATCCTCGCCGCCATCGCTATCCCCGCCTATAACGGCTATATCCGCAACGCACGTATGCAGAAGGTATCCGATCACCTCGATACCGCACGCCGCTGGATTACGGCCGGTTTTCGCTCTGACGCCAGCCGCCGCTCCATGGGCATCGCCTTTTCGTCCGCCAACGAAATGGGGGCCGTCGGTGGTAACCAGGCCGAGTTTCCAAATGATGTAACAAATATCATAAATGCTCTGAACCAGGATCCGGGTGGCTTATGTTTCGCGGCTGGTAACTGTACCGTTAGCGCCCCGGAAGGCGGTGGTGTGCCCTATGCAACAGCTGCAAACAACGTTACTGGCGTAGTTGGCGTTGCTGTCACCATGGCCGGTGCTGCCTGGGCGACCGGCGATACCATAAGCCTGTCGCGCCCTGCCTATCTGGATTTATCAGCGACTACCGTTACGCTCAGATATTGATTTATCTCGCCCAGTATAGAGAACCCCCTCATACAGAATGAGGGGGCTCTCTATTTTTCGAAACTATCGTTATCGAAATAAATGCCCTGTCTATTTTGCTGAAATCCCGGTTCATAATACAAACCATAACTCCGACTAAATTAATCATAATTCATTGATGATGAACAAAAGACTTCTGATAGCCAAATTCAACGCTTTCGGAATACATTTTAGCCTCAACCTGATCATTTTTTTTATTGTCCTTTATTTCGTATTCCAGTGGTATCCCATGCCCTTCTTCAATACCGATGGGGGCTGGCAGGGGATTCGCATTATTGCAGGTGTGGATCTGGTTCTGGGGCCGACGCTGACGTTCATCGTTTTTAATCCACAGAAAAAACCTTTTTCTTTAAGAGTAGATCTCTCCCTGATCGCCCTGGCTCAGATTTCCGCCCTGGCCTGGGGGATCTGGGCGGTACACAACGAGCGTCCCTATCTCGCTGTGTTTGCCGATGGTATTTTCTACCCCATGGCCTATTACCAGATACCCGAAACAGGGCTTGACAAAAAGGCTATCGATGAACTCGATCCTTCAAATATGCCCAAAAAAATCTATGTCGATACCCCAAGTAACGAGCAGGAATATATGGCGCTGTTAATGAAGGCTGTCGCCTCACAACCCATTCATTTCATGGGGGAACGCTACAGGAAATTTGACTATAAACAACTCAACAACATAATGCGATTCAA
Organism: Gammaproteobacteria bacterium; assembly: GCA_030148325.1. Lineage (GTDB taxonomy): Bacteria > Pseudomonadota > Gammaproteobacteria > UBA6429 > Thiohalophilaceae > JAADGZ01. The sequence continues at coordinate 23,206 of JASBTR010000145.1, read as the reverse complement.
TATCGACATGGACGCCTATCTTGAAGGCGAAAAGGATGCATGGCACAGGGAGTACCAACATTTTGTTAAAAACCATATAATTGAACTGGAATCCATCGCCTATTTCCCGTTACATGCCCGTTATGGAAAATTCATCATCGCGCTGAATAAAAATACACTGGAATTTATCGACGTACTGGATATCCCGCCACCGGATATTGATGAGATCATCTGGGGCAAGGAAGAAGCTAAAAGACGCCGCCAACGTGACGAAATACTCCAAGAAAAAGCTGAAGAAAAGAAGTGAAGCGTATAACACAATTCGATTCATTCCGATTTCCCCAGCCATTGCTACTGGCTTTCCTTATTTTTCTCCCATTACTGATTTATTATCCCGGAATAAACGGGCCTTTTATTCTGGATGACATTCCCAGCCTGGTTCTTAATAAAAATATCCACATAAATCAGCCAAGCCTCGAAAAAATAAGACAGGCGGCCAACTCCAATGATTCAGGTATTTTGGGGCGCCCAATACCGGCGATGAGCTTCGCCCTGAATTACTATTTTTCCCAAAGCGGCATGGAAAGCAGTTATGGATTTAAATTATTCAACATAATAATACATACCATCAACGGCTTAATGGTGCTCTGGTTTGTACGCCTGATTTTAATCAGAATAAACCAGATAAACCCCGGTTATTCCTTTAACCACAGCAGCACAAGATCACTGACATTGCTGGCGAGTGGCATAGCATTGTATTGGCTGGTACAACCAATACAACTGACCAGTGTACTTTATGTCGTTCAGCGCATGACCTCCATGTCCGCATTTTTTATTTTATTTACTCTAATATCATTTATTCAGGCGCGTAATGCTATTATCGCACAAAAAAAACCGGAATCAATTGTATGGGCGGCATTAATTCCAACGGGATTTCTTCTTTCCTTGTTGAGCAAGGAAACCGGGCTACTGATTCCCATCTATATCATTATACTTGAATTATCCCTTTATTCAGGCACCTCACCCTGGTCCAACTGGAAAAAAATCAACCCAAAAACACGCGTTGCTATACTGGCATTGACCGGACTCTTCGCGGCATCAATGCTCACTATGGTGGTAATATATTCACTACCCGGGTATCAAATGCGGAATTTCAGCCTGTTTGAACGGCTGTTAACTGAAAGTCGCATATTAGTATTTTATATAGGCCAGATACTTCTACCATCGCCACATTCTTTTGGTATACACCATGATGATTTTCAATTATCACATTCCCTGCTGCAACCTGCGACAACACTTGTTTCAATAATTTTTATTGCAACCCTTATTTTTCTGGCCTTTTTGAAACGGCGCAAGCAGCCTCTTCTATCGCTGGGTATTATATGGTTTTTTTCAAGCCATCTGATTGAGTCCACTGTTTTCCCCCTGGATCTTGTTTTTGAGCATCGCAACTACCTTGCCAGTCTTGGTGTTATCCTTGTCATCATACATATATTGCTCTGGATTCACCAAAAATATCAGCTGCGGCGAATATGGCTTCTGCTCCCGGTCTTTATCGCCCTTCTATCTTCTATTACTGCTGTTCGCAGTCATCAATGGAGGAATATTCAATCACTTCTTGAGGCACAGGTCCTAAATCACCCGGCATCAGCGCGTTCATGGTCAGACCTGTCAACCATTCAGACCGCACAAAATATGCCTGAAGCCGCCTTATTTTCTGCCACACGCGCTGCACTTCTGAATCCACATGAACCGGGATACTTTGCAAAGGTATACCTTCAAACAATGTCCAGCGGCACGCCAATACCTGATTTCCTTGAAAAAAAGATAACAAAGGCAATCACGAAAAAACCCGACAGCATTATATTCACAAATATTCTTGTTAAAATGAACGAATGCATAGATTCATCCTGCAAAGATCTGCAAAGCATTTCCGAAGCATGGCTTCGGACTGCATTGAAAGCAACGGACTCAGCACGCTTCCATTACTACCTTGGCAATAACCTGGCCTCCCAGGGAAGACTCGATGAAGGGCTGGAATATATTAATCTTTCTATAAAACAGGACCCGAATCATCTCTCCCCCTACATAAGAAAAATTGACGTTCTACTCAAGCAGGGTAAAATCGATGAATCGAAAAAAACCTATAATACGCTGGAATCAGTGAGCAGAAGATTATACAAAACCCTAACAAACAAGGTACTTGAAACCGGAAAGCGTATTTCCAAATTTGAGTTACAATCTTCCCGACAACGCCCGCAGAAACTATCTGCAAGATAAGGCAAAACCATTCAAACTTGGTATGACACTTATAAGCTAGTGTCCGTCCATAAACGCTAACAACTTGAATTTAATGAAAAAACAGCTGATTTGAGAAGTGAAAGTTCCGGTGATTTTTGTTATCCTATTCTCAAGCAATTGAAATATAAGAAAAAACAAAAACCACCGGTGGCGACAATGCGAAAAAAGTGCATCGACCAAGTTAGTATATTCGATTTTTTCTCAAATCACGAGATCGGAAAAGAACTTAAAGGCATGTCAGAACAATTAGATCAACATCGTGAAATAATGGATTGGATAGCCATGGATTTGCACATAAAAGATGTGTTTGGCACAGGTCGAAATGGATTGTCTGCTGAATCCATATTACGCTGCGCAATACTCAAACAATATCGGCAATTAAACTATCAGGAACTCGCTTTTCATTTATCTGACTCAGCCTCTTTTCAAGCGTTCGCGCGTTTACCGGCTAAAATTTTTCCTCAGAAGTCTGTGCTACAAAAAACAATCAGCCTGATCAAGGGGGACACCTGGGAGCGCATTAATCAGTGTTTGCTAAAAGAGGCAAAACAAAAGAAAGTCGAATCAGGGAAAAAGGTGCGCATGGATAGCACGGTGACGGAGGTAATGATACATGAACCGACTGACAGCAGCTTGTTATGGGATGGTTCCGGATCATGATACGTTTACTTGAACAGGCGCAATCGCTCAACGGTGCGCCCAGGATTGCTTTTCGCAATCATCGGCGAGTGGCAAAAAAACGCGCGCGCGCGATAGCCTATACCCGCCCAAAAGATAAAAAAGCCAGGCTGTATCGTGACTTAATCGACGTAACCCGGCAGACAATAAACTATCTTGAACAGGCCAAAATTGCTTTAAATAAAGCCCCCGTTGATGCATTGCAGCAAATGGGATGGGAAAGTGAAGTTGCGCATTATATTCCCCTGATTCTACAGGTTATCAGCCAAACAGAGCGTCGAGTATTCAATAATGAAATGGTGCCTGCCAGCGAAAAAATATTCAGTATTTTTGAAACACACACCGATATTATCATAAAAGGCAGTCGTGACATCCAGTATGGTCGCAAGCTTAATCTCAGTTCCAGCAAAAGCGGATTGATTCTTGATGTCGTGATTGAAGAAGGTAACCCTGCTGACACGGATCGCTTTCTGCCTATGTTGGATCGACACATAGAGAATTATGGATGCGCGCCACGACAAGTTGCTGTCGATGGTGGTTATGCGAGTAAAGACAATCTTAAAGAAGCAAAATCACGTGGTGTTGAAGAGGTTACTTTTCATAAAAAACGCGGAATAAAAATCGAAGATATGGTTAAGAGCCCGTGGGTGTATCGGCAGTTACGCAATTTTCGCGCAGGGATCGAGGCGGGTATCTCTTGTCTCAAACGTGCTTATGGATTGGCGCGTTGTACGTGGAAAGGTCTTGAGCACTTCAAGCGTTACGTGTGGTCTTCCGTGGTTGCACACAATCTAGCGACTTTCGCCAGGCGAGTCACCACTTAAGAAAGGCAGAGGTAATAGCGCATGCGAGCTTGAGGGCTCAGGGGTTATTATGCAAAAAAAATGCGTTTTGACATTTCGTAGGACTATTTTGTGGGTCCGCAACAAAAAATGCCCTCCAGAATTTTAAATAACTGCAAAATGAAAGCATTCATAAAGGCGTTTTATTTTAAATTATCCATGTTTATGGACGGACACTAACCATGGCACATTGGAATGCCAATTTAGGCTGGAGAGTAGCAGGGTCAAGTCATGGCTATAGACATTTGCTTAAGAAACCATGCCAACATCCTGAGTAGTTTTCCATGTCCCAATCACTAATTGCACGTAAGCTTCTTGTAAAAAACACGATTCTGAATCTTGTCGGGAGTGGTCTTCCCTTGCTGGTCGCCCTGTTCGCGATCCCTCTACTTATTGAAGGTCTCGGTCTGGAACGCTTTGGCGTATTAGTTCTGGCATCTGTATTAATTGGGTATTTCAGTTTATTCGACATGGGCGTAGGGCGCGCGTTAACAAAACTGGTAGCCGAGCTTCTGGGTAACAGGAAACACGATGAGATTTCTGGGCTGGTTTGGACAGCACTTTCTATGATGGGAGCATTAAGCTTAGTATTCAGCCTGCTAGTAATTTTTCTCACACCATGGTTGATAAAAGAGCTTCTGTCCGTCCCTGAGTCCATCCAGGACGAAACCATCAAGGCATTCCAGCTCCTTGGAGCAGCCATTCCTGTAATAATGACGACAGCTGGGCTGCGCGGTTTGCTGGAAGCCTACCAACGTTTTACTACTATCAATCTAATAAAGATTCCGACTGGTGTTTTCACCTATCTTGGGCCGCTAATAGCATTGCATTTCGAAGACAGCCTGGTCGCGGTCATTGGGGTGATGGTAGCCGTACGAATAGTCGCCTGGGTGGTGTACGTTGTTTTGTGTTTTACCGGCATCCAGGATTTGAAGAGAAAGCCTGCAACATTCAATAAAAACATGCTCAGGCCAATACTTGCCTTTGGAGGATGGATTACCATAAGTAACATAGTTGGCCCAATCTTGCTTTACTCTGACCGCTTTCTGGTCGGAACCATGCTGTCACTGGATGCGGTTAGTTATTATGCAACCCCTTATGACATAGTTACCAAGCTGTTGATAATCCCGGCTGCAGTAATCGGTGTAATGTTTCCTGCCTTTAGTTTTCTATATGCAAAAAATATGCAAAAAGCAGCACGGATTTACAAACAGTGTTTAGCTGTTATTGTAATGCTTCTCATGCCATTCGTTATCTTAATAGTATTTTATGCCAATGAGGGACTTACTTACTGGATAGATGCCTCCTTTGCCTCACAGAGCCAGCAGGTAGTACGATTACTTGCTATAGGTGTTTTTATTAACAGTCTGGGCCTGGTGTCCCAGGCTCTGGTTCAAGCATCAGGTCGACCAGATATTACTGCCAAGCTTCATATGTTTGAACTTCCACTATTTCTTGCATACCTTCCTTTACTAGTTGCAGAATACGGTATAGATGGCGCTGCCTTTGCATGGGTGATTCGCGTAAGTATTAGCACGTTCTTTTTGGCCTATTTTGCCGCACTACGGCTCCGTTGCTAATGATTGTGGTACATGTTATTTCTTACAGGTGTTTTTGTGAAACGAATAATTAACAACGAAATAACACTGGATCCAAGTGGCGTATGGCGCCTGTCTGATGGCCAGAATATCCAGTACTCTGATGGCCAGGTACATGAGCGGTATCTGGAAAAAGTTTTTTCAAAAGTAACCGACGTCAGTTCATCTTCAAGTGAACTGAAACAATATATAAGGGATTGGCCCAGCGAATACCATCTATCACACCGCCGAAGTCAGCTCTTAAATGGGTTTACATATAACAGGCAGGCCAGAGTACTCGAAGTGGGTTGTGGCTGTGGTGCTATTACCCGTTTTCTGGGTGAAACATTTGATCAAGTCATTTCTATAGAAGGTAGTTTTACCCGCGCAAAGCTGGCACGCAGGAGAACTGCTGATCTTGAGAATGTTTCAATCCTTAGTGCACCTTTTCAGGAAATCTCATTCAACGAAAAATTTGATCTTATTTTCTGTATAGGTGTATTCGAATATTCCAACACTTTTGTCAATGCTGAAGACCCCTATGACAACATCCTTCAGTATTTCCGCTCGCTTCTAAATAAAGAAGGCGTATTACTTCTCGCAATTGAGAACCAATTTGGTCTGAAATATTTTAGCTCCTGTTCAGAAGATCACAGTCAGTTTATGTTCGATGGTATCGAAGATTATCCACATTTGAAGGATGGAGCAAGAACCTTTGGATACCACGAAATTAAATCCCGTTTGCAACCATATTTCAGCGATGTCCTGTTTTACTTTCCGTACCCAGATTACAAAATTCCGGATTGTGTATTATCAGAACAATTATTTTCACGCGTAGATGCCAGTGAGCTAATTAGCCGAATTGAATCACGGGACTATCTGAAGGAAAAAAATCCCCTTTTCAATGAGTCATTGGCAAACAAGGCCCTGGCAAGAAATAATATGTTACCATTTTTTGCAAATTCATTTTTGATTATGGCTGGTAGTAACAGCAGCAAATTTGTTCATTTTAACCAGCTTGGAATTTTGTATGGTACAGACAGATCACACAACTTCCAGACCTTGACTCACATTATTGAAGATAATGGTAAGAAGATCTTTGTAGAAAAACGGGTCATACACCCAGCACCTTCTAATTCCAGAGAGGCATTGAGTATTTGTTCATTAAAGGACCCCTGGCGGCAAGGAGAATCAGTTCACAGTTTGGTTGCCAGAAAAATTTTGCATCGCCGCTATGAAAAAATAGATGTATTTTATGAAGCTGGACAATGGCTCGATTATATTCATACCCAGAGTTCAATGGAAAATGGCATTCTTATAGTAGACGGAAAATTTATTGACTGCATATGGCAGAATGTAATTATTAGTAATGGTGTTTGTTACTATATTGATGCTGAATTGATTTGGCATAAACCGATTCCCGTATCAGTCTTACTTGTTCGCACAATATATCACTTTCTGGAAGGCATACAATCAATGACAGGAGTTGAACCCATATTCGCAAGAGGACGACGTGTTAGCAGAATTCGTCGCATTGCGGCAACACTGGGAATTAAATTATCAAACAATGATTTCAAACAGTTTCTGCATATAGAGGCAGGAATAGAAAAGTTGGTTCATGGTTATTCAGAGAAGAAGGCTCATTTCTATATCAGAAATCAACTTATGGGCTTTGGAGTATATTCATACCTGCTTAACATTAAGCGTAAGATGCTAAGGGTGATAAAATCATAAAATTAAGGTAGAGCGAATAACTATATTAGGAATTTTTTGTAGATACAGTTTAAAAAGTGGCATATCGTACATTTTCTACCCGTAACGAAAATATGAGATGGACAACCCCTATAACAACCAGGTCACTTGAATGGAAATATCAATGTTCCCTTCCATAAAAAACACCTGTGCGGTGATTGTCACCTATTTTCCTGATGATGACATCATACATCGACTTGCTAAAATTCAGGAACAGGTGCACTCTATTATTATAGTTGACAATGCTTCCAGTATACACTGCCTATCTATATTGCGTAATTTCTCCAAAGCTCCCGAGATAACACTTATTGAAAACAACAAAAATATGGGACTCGGAAAGGCGTTAAATCAGGCAGCTTCACTTGCCATCGAATCTGGATATGAATGGATATTGATATTTGATCAGGATACAACTGTTCACCCTGATATATTTTCTATACTCGCATCCATATATGTGTCAGGCAATGGCACTTTTCTTATTTTAGGAAGCAACTACTATGACAATTCCAGAAAGCGTCCATTTAAGAAATGTAATCAGAAATCTGGAAAACTTTTCATAAAACGGCGAACTGTCATCACATCAGGTACATTACTGAATCTGTCCCTGTACATAAATATTGGCGGTTTCAGGGAAGATTATTTTATCGATTCCATCGACCACGAATATTGCCTCAGAATACGATCCCAGGGTTTACCAATTGCCATGAGCTGTAAAATCATTATGTCTCATACTATTGGGCAAGCCGATTCCACCAAAAAGCCAATTATCACGTTTGAACATCCGGCCTTTCGAAAATACTATATGGCGCGAAATACCATTTTGACGATAAAGCAATACTGGCTGCGTGAGCCGGTGTGGAGCTTCCTTCAACTTGCCAGGCTGAGCATTGAACTCGTCTCGATTGTGTTCATTGAAGATAACAAGAAAAATAAAGCCTTTGCATTTTTTTGCGGTATTACTGATGCTATAAAAAACAAAATGGGTCCTATGGAACAATCTGCTGATGAAATCAGACAATAAAACCAAGCTGCTGATTTTAGGCGTACATCTTAAATCATCCGGCTACCCCAACGTGCGTTACAGAATCCAGGAGTTAAAAAATGCGAAATGGATAAATGTGACTGAAATAAATGTTCCGATGTGGAAAATGAAGATTCATTCACATTCACTAAAAGAACACCTCATCCCGAGATTATTGCGTGCCATTTATTCCCATTTTTCAGTCACGCTTAAATATCTTTTTCATGGACCGACCCACCTGCTCTATATTCCTTATCCTTCCGTTTTTATGGGGTTCATCATCGGTATTCTTCCTCGCAAGGCAAGACCGGACAAAATTGTACTCGATGCGTTTATTTCACTTTACGACACTATTGTTAATGATCGAAAACTACTATCTTCACAAAACTGGATTGCCATCACCCTGAAAAAAATCGAAAAAAGAGCCTACTTTTCCGCCGACCTCATACTAGTTGACACGCCTCAAAGCGCCTCTTTCCTTTTCAGAGAATTCAATCTGCCAGCAAATAAAGTATACGACATCCCGTTATCAACCGATGAACAACATTTCCGACAAATCGACTACACTCCAGGAAGGGAATGCACCATTCTATTCATTGGCACATTCATTCCTCTACATGGGATAACTGCAATCCTGAAAGCTGCAAGCAGACTGCAAAACGAACAACATGTACACTTCCGCATCGTGGGAGACGGGCAAACAGCAGTAGTAATGGAGTCAGCCATTAGAAATGATGCGATCAATCTGGAGTGGATCAGGGAATGGCAACCTGCAGAGAAGCTTTCGGAAATGATATCCAAAGCCGATATCTGCCTGGGCATCTTTGGTGCAGGTAAAAAAACCCAACGTGTCTGCCCCCTGAAACTGTATGCCTATGCGGCCTGTGGCCGCGCCATTATTACCGGTGAAACATCATGGAGCCTACAGACAAAGGATAGGCTTTCCTATTCACCATTTGAAACCGTGCCTGTCAACGATGGTGCTGCACTTGCTGAAAAAATCATGCTGCTGGCTAATTCCCCGGAACGTCGTAGCCAGCTCGCGCAAAACAGTCGGAGATTTTACGAGGAACGATTGTCCAATCAAATTGTACAATCTCGACTTAAAAAGCTACTTCATGATAATTAATGCCATCCCAAAAGGATCATGGGTTTCAGTGACCAGTTCTCCACCGGATTAGTTCGCAATACTTCTGGATACATAATGTAACGCACTCTCTGCCAAAATTTATTCTTTCCACGAAGCGCCACCAGACGCGCTACGATTCTTTTCATATCCACCGGGACATTTGGATAAGTTTCAACAAAACGAATAGCCTGGTTCAGTGAATCAAGTCCTGTATGCTCTCGCATTTTCAATCGCCTGATCAATCCATGCGCGCGAGCCCTGATTTTCACCAGTCCCGGTTCCCATGCAGTCACAGTATTTCCGTGCTGGCGATACTGAATAGACGGGAAGTTATCATAAACAACTTCACCAAAAGCAGAAGCAACCAGATAGGCCCACCAGTCATGCATCATCATATCAGCAGGATCACCTTCCAGTATCCACTGACGGATACGTTCACCAAATACAACTGTGCATCCAGTCGCAATATTTTCCACTACTGCATTTCTGAAACCAATAGCCCGGGGGTTCAAGGAATAACCAAGATGATTCAAGCGTTCATCGACATATTCCAGCCTTGTGCAATACAGCACCTTCTCAGGCTGGGGGCGTTGCATAATCTGTTCAACTGCACGGGACACTTTTTCTGGCCTCCAGACATCATCCTGATCGCAGAAGGCATACAGTTCACCTGTCCTGCAGACATTGCCTAGAAGTTGCATAAAACTCGGGATAACCCCGATGTTTTCACCTTCGGTCAGAATAACGGGGATCTTTCTGTTGGTGCAGGCACGGATCAAATCAACTGTGCTATCTACTGATCCATCATCCCTTATATGAACAAGGATATTTGAATAGGTCTGGGCAAACAGACTATCCAACTGCGCCCTGATAAACTGTTCACCATTGTAGGTTGACAGAAGAATATTGACCCTGGGTTGAATATCAGTATTCATTACGATAAATCATTCCACCTTGACGCCCAAGTGGTTATCCGACCATAACACGATATCCGAAAAATCTGGTTTAGCCCTCATTATCCACATGCTGATTCTGATACATCAGGGTTGTGATCTGTTCAGAAATCAGACCAATGAGAAAAACCAGCACCGACATGATGAACAACAACACACCCATGTTGGTAAACCTGGCGGCAGTAAAATAAGTGTAACTGTAATAGCCCACACTGGTCAGAAAAAAGAAGACACTTATCGGCACAAAAATCTTCAGTGGCGAATAGAGTGTACCGACCTTGAAGATAATAAGTAAAAAACGCGCGCCGTCGGACAAAACATGAATATGGCTCTTCCCGATCCGCCTGTTAGCCGTGATAGGAATATAATCCACCAGGTAACCTGCGCGAAAGAAGGACATGGTAATGGTCGTCGGATAGGAAAAGCCGTTAGGTAAAAGATACAGAAAACGCCTGAATTTTTTCGCCCGCACGACACGGAATCCAGAGGTCAGGTCCCGGATCGGACGCTGTACAATCCAGCTTGCCATGCGATTATAGAGGCCGTTGGCAATCCTGCGCGCCAGGCTCGCCTGTGAAGCGCTATCCCGGGCACCAACTACCATATCAAAACCGCTGTATAACCGTTCCAGTAACCGGTCGATGTCAGCCGGATCATGCTGGCCATCTGCGTCCATGAAAACCAGCACCTTGCCACTGGCGAAGCGTGCACCATGCTTGATGGCCGCACCATTGCCCAGACTATGAGCATGCCTCACGCATTTGACATCGTTCTGCGCACAGATTTCAGCCGTATTGTCGGTCGAACCATCATCAATGACGATGATTTCAGCCGCAGGATAGCGGCGACGTATTTCAGGAAGGAGTTGGGTAAGAGAAGCGGCCTCATTTTTAGCCGGCAAAATAATGCTGAGCGATTCAGACATAAGTTTAACTGGTCCACCTGTTTCTGCGCGATAGTTTCCATGGGGCCGGGGTCAAATGTGGCGACGCTGCAGAGATATCGATGCAGCGACGCCAGTCAAATTTGCCCCCGATCCCGGCGGTCTCTGTTCTTGTCGGCATTTTCTGGAAATATTCAATAGCTGGCGGTTAAATCACAAATATTAGACAACGGTAATATTCTAAAACCAAACCCGTGATTCATCTTCCCAGCTTACCGCATCTTCCCTGATAATTTCAGGCTTTTTTCCAGTTCCGGACATCAATCACAAATACCGGATTTTCAGCTTTTCTCAGGCCCAAAAAGTACACTGTAATCAAACTGATGCTAAACTTGAAGGTAAATTCAGCATATCTGATCGCGAGCAAAATATGCTCCTACAGGTAAATTGAGATTACACATGGGCACAAACCCTGTGCCAACCTCAATGAGACTAAAAAAGTAACCTTTTCTCCAGGAGACACTACATGCTTCATTGTCGTCAACAATCACATACCGGCTACACCCTAATTGAAATTATGGTGGCTATGGTCATACTCGGTATTCTTGCCGCTATCGCTATTCCCGCCTATAACGGCTACATCCGCACGGCCCGCATGGCCGAAGGCGCCGACAGCATTGCCCTCCTGCACCTCGCCCAGCTCGAGTTCTTTGAAGAAAGCGGGAATTTCTTCATTGGCGCCTCTACTCAGAATCTTATCAACAACAGTAACCGCCGGTGGCTACCGACGCCCTGGGATCCCACACTGACGGATGCCGCCAATATCGCCAACCTGAATTTTTCCTATGTGGTCACAAACTGTGTCCTGGGCGGTGGAGGCGGTGCTGGCGCCGTAAATGGCGCAGGCGACCCAACCCAGTGTTATACCGTCACCGCAACGGGGCAAAATATGCTGACAGCTAACGATGTAATAGTGGATAGTAACTAAGCCTTTCTCTGGAAAAATAGCGCTTCGCTGCTTGAATCTCCAGCTGGCGAAATTGCTCATTGGGAAATAGCTCGCAATTTTGGCACTCTTAAATCAAGTTCCCCCTGCCTGCGCCGATAAATAAACTTGAACCAGATCCAGAAATCTTCGATAACTGCTTGAAATGGCTATGCCAAATGGTTATAACAGATGGGTTTTTTGGCATTTTCGCCTTACCCTGCTTAACGAACAAAGTTGGGCGAATTAAACTGGAACATACTGACCAAGATTATGGCAACTCCTGCAACTCAAGTTCACCTCGGCGGTCTCGCACGCCGCCTGATTGCCGATGGCATGCTCAGTGATGAACAGGCCATGACGGCCCAGAAAGCGGCGCAAAAGGAAAAAATCCCCTTTGTAACCCACCTGGTCAGCAAGAAAATTGTGGACAGCCAGACCATTGCCCGCTCAGCTGCAGAAGAATTCGGCGTGCCCCTGTTTGACATCGACAGCATTAACATCGAACCCGACACCATCAAGCTGGTCAAGGAAAACCTGATCCGCAAGCATCGCAGCCTGCCCATTTTCAAGCGCGGCAACCGTCTGTATATCGCTGTTTCCGACCCCACCAACCTGCAGGCACTGGATGAAGTCAAATTCCATGTCGGCATCCCGACCGAACCCATCCTGGTGCTGGATGATAAACTCGGCCGCATTATCGACAAGGCCATGGAAGAGAGCGATACCAGTCTTTCAGAGCTGGGAGATGCCGATCTCGATGATGTCGAATTTGCTGATGAGGAAGAAGACCAGGGTGCTGTCACCGAATCTGAAGCGGATGACACTCCGGTCGTGCGTTTTGTCAACAAGGTGCTGCTCGATGCCATCAACAAGGGGGCCTCTGATATTCACTTTGAGCCCTATGAAAAAAACTATCGTGTACGTTTCCGCATAGACGGGGTGCTAAAAGAAGTAGCCGCGCCGCCTGTTAATATGGCGCCACGCCTGTCAGCCCGACTCAAGGTTATGTCACGACTGGATATTTCCGAACGTCGGCTGCCTCAGGATGGCCGAATCAAACTGAATCTATCAAAAAATCGCGCCATCGATTTTCGTGTCAACACCTGCCCAACCCTGTTTGGGGAAAAAATCGTGCTGCGCATCCTGGATCCCAACAGCGCCAAACTGGGCGTGGATGCGCTGGGCTTTGAACCAGAACAAAAGGAACTGTTTCTCGAAGCGCTGCACAAACCCTATGGCATGTTTCTGGTTACGGGACCAACCGGCAGCGGCAAGACGGTGACACTTTATACCGGTGTCAATATCCTCAATATACCGAACAACAACATTTCCACCGCCGAAGATCCAGTGGAAATCAACCTCGCCGGCGTCAACCAGGTCAATGTCAATCCCAAGGTTGGACTGGATTTCACCAGCGCACTGCGTGCCTTCCTGCGTCAGGATCCTGACATTATTCTGGTCGGCGAAATTCGTGATATCGAAACCGCCGAAATCGCTATCAAGGCCGCCCAGACCGGTCACATGGTATTATCCACCCTGCATACCAATGATGCCCCCCAAACCCTGACCCGCATGGTCAACATGGGCGTAGCACCCTACAACATCGCCTCTGCGGTAAACCTGATTATTGCCCAGCGTCTGGCGCGACGTCTGTGTAATGAATGCAAGCAGGTACTCGACATTCCAAAGGAAGCCCTGCTGGAAGAGGGTTTTGCTGAAAAAGAAGTTGCCGAAGGACTGAAAGTTTATGGTCCAAAAGGCTGTGACCAGTGCAGCGATGGTTATAAAGGGCGTGTCGGTATCTATCAGGTCATGCCTCTGTCGGAAGAAATGGGACGCATGATCATGGCAGGCAACAATGCAATGGAACTGGCAGAACAGGCACAAAAGGAAGGCATACCGGATTTGCGTCAGTCAGGCCTGCTGAAAGTGAAAAACGGCGTCACCAGCCTCGATGAACTAAATCGGGTTACCAAAGAGTGAGGCGACCTGTTGGGCAAAGCGAGCGTAAAACCCAATAATGTATCTTCAAAAGCCAGCGTATGACGCAATACTGAATTTGCAGTAAGCCAGTAGATTGACAGGAATTAACACATGGCGGAAAAAGCATTAAAGAAAAGCACCTTCCTCTGGGAAGGCAAGGACAGCAAAGGGCAGGTCGTCAAGGGTGAAACAAGCAGTCCCAGCCTTGCACTGGTTAAGGCCAATCTGCGCCGCCAGGGCATCAACCCGACTAAAGTCAAGAAAAGAGCAACGCCACTGTTCAGCGGCAGCAGGAAAGTTAAGGCAGCAGATATCTCTATTTTCAGTCGCCAACTGGCCACTATGATGAGTTCAGGAGTACCCCTGGTCCAGGCCTTTGACATTATCGGCCGCGGCCATGAGAACAAAGGCATGCAGGAATTACTATCCACCATTAAAACGGATATCGAAAGCGGCAGCAATCTCTCTGACTCGCTAAAAAAACACCCCTATCAATTTGATGAACTGTACTGCAATCTGGTACAGGCTGGTGAGCATGCCGGTATCCTCGACAGCATCCTCGACAAGGTTGCCACCTACAAGGAAAAAACCGAGGCTATCAAGGGAAAAATTAAAAAAGCACTGTTCTACCCCACAGCGGTTATGATCGTGGCCTTTATTATCACTACTATCCTGCTAATCTTTGTCATCCCCATGTTTGAAGACCTGTTTTCCGGCTTTGGCGCTGACCTGCCTGCTATAACCAAATTTGTGATTGAATTATCCAAAGTCTTCCAGACTTACTGGTGGGCAATCTTCGGAGCCATCGGTCTGGCCGTTTATGGTTTGCTCCAGACCAAGAAACGCTCCAAAGGCTTTAATGTCTTTCTCGATAAAACCCTGTTACACGCACCGATCATCGGCCCCATTCTGCGCAAGGCGGCGATTGCACGCTATGCCCGCACTTTGGCCACCATGTTCGCGGCCGGCGTACCTCTGGTGGAAGCAATGGAGTCTGTAGCCGGTGCAGTAGGTAACGTGGTTTATAGTGATGCCGTCCTGCGCATGCGTGATGAAGTCTCTACCGGCACCCAGCTCAACGTCGCTATGAAACAGGCTAACCTGTTCCCCAACATGGTCGTGCAAATGACCGCCATCGGCGAAGAGGCCGGCTCCATGGATACCATGCTTTCCAAAGTGGCTGACTTCTACGAAGAAGAGGTCGATAACGCCGTGGATGGCCTGAGTAGTCTGCTGGAACCCCTGATTATGGCAGTCCTCGGTGTCTTAATCGGTGGTCTGGTAATTGCCATGTACATGCCTATCTTCCAGATGGGTAAGGTGGTCGGCGGGTAAAACCGCAGCAGAATTGAATGCTGAACGAATTATTCCAGCAACATACCGAGTTTTATTATCTCACTACATTTCTGCTGGGACTGATCGTCGGCAGCTTTCTCAATGTCGTGATTTACCGCCTGCCTGTCATGCTCAAAAGAAGCTGGAAATCCGAATGTCAGGCCTTCCTGGCCGAAGAAGAAGGCCGCGCCCAGCCTGAGAATAAAGAAGACGCGCAGGTCTTCAACCTCAATACGCCTCGCTCCCACTGCCCGCAATGTGGCCATGCCATTACTGTCTGGGAGAACATCCCCATCATCAGCTATCTATTTTTGCGTGGCCGTTGCGCCGAGTGTAAAACAGCGATCTCTCTGCGCTATCCTGCAATTGAAATTTTAACAGCTATTTTAAGCCTGGCCTGTGCATGGCGCTTTGGCGTCAGCACAGAGGCAGCCTTCGCCATCCTCCTGAGCTGGGCGCTGATTGCACTGGCCTTCATCGATCTGGATGAACAATACCTGCCGGACTCCATCACCCTGCCCTTTCTCTGGCTTGGCCTGTTGCTCAACACGCAAAATCTATTTACCGATCTGGAATCCGCCGTAATCGGCGCAGCCGCCGGCTATCTGATCCTGTGGTCGGTCTATATGCTGTTCAAGCAACTTACCGGCAAAGAAGGCATGGGCTTTGGTGACTTTAAATTACTGGCCATGCTCGGCGCCTGGCTGGGCTGGCAGATGTTACCCGTGATTATCCTGCTCTCATCCCTTGTTGGCGCCGTCATTGGAATCCTGCTGATTGCCAGCAACCAGCACCAGCGCGGCATCCCCATCCCGTTTGGCCCCTTCCTCGCCGCCGCAGGCTGGATTGCCCTGCTCTGGGGTGAAGCTATCAATCATGCCTATCTGCAATGGATCGCCGCCTAAACGAGCCACTGTGATAGTATTTTGATAAACGCGGAGGACGCAGAGGCGCAAAGGTGTTTTATAAATTTATTTGCAAATGCATTTACCTTTTTCCCTGAGGCTGCCGTGTATAATCAATACAGGTTGAATCAATGACTATCAAAATAAATTTTTTTCTCTGCGCCTCTGCGCCTCTGCGTCCTCCGCGTTTAATCTCGCCCCTTCCATATGAAGGCTAACCATGCTTGCGATAGGCTTAACCGGCGGCATTGGCAGTGGCAAAACACTGGTTTCGGATTACTTCGCCGAACTCGGCGCGCCGATTATCGACACCGATATAATTGCGCGTGAACTGGTTGCCCCCGGTCAGCCGGCGTTGTCAGAAATTGCAGCCACATTCGGTACAGACATTTTGACCCCGGACGGTAGTCTCGACCGCCGTGCCCTGCGTCAGCTCATCTTTGACCAGCCCGATAAACGTAAACAACTGGAAATGATTATCCATCCACGTATTCGTGAGCAAGTCAAAAACCGTCTTCGCATGCTTAATGCACCCTGGAGTATCATCGTCATTCCCCTGTTGCTGGAAAGCAAACAGCAGGACCTCGTACAACGAATTCTGCTGGTCGATGCGCCAGCCGAGCTGCAAGTTTCCCGCACAGTTATGCGTGATAATGTTGACCCTGATGAAGTTGAGAAAATTATTGCCAGCCAGACTACACGTCAGTCCCGACTTGATGCAGCCGATGATATCATTGTCAATGATGGTTCTCTTGACCAGCTTCGACAGCAGGTTGAAAAAATGTATCAGTTCTACAATCAGCTTACCGACAGTTGCCAAAGCCGCTGATTTGCACGACAATTCGCTATCCCTCCAATAGTGAAGTAGCTGTGGAAAATACGATTATTTACGAACAACCGCTCAACGAACGCATGCGCACATTCATGCGTCTGGAGCATTTATTTCAGCAAACGACCTACAACATGCGCGGCTTCTCAGTCTGGGACAGCCGGGCTACGATTGCCGGGTTGATCGATATTCTGGAAATACTCTCCCGCGGCGATCTGAAAACCGAGATATTCAAAGAGCTGGATCACCAGCAAACTGAACTCACCAGTCTACGAAATATGCACGGCGTCGATCACCAGCAACTGGATAGCATCCTCACCCAGTTACAACAGGCGCAGGAAAAACTGCATAACCACAGCGAACAACTGGGGCAGCCCCTGCGCGACAATGAACTTCTTAACAGCCTGCGCCAGCGCAGTAGCATCACCTGTGGCTGCTGCAGTTTCGATCTGCCTGCCTATCATTTCTGGCTGCAGCAGGTTCCGGAAAAACGCATGGACGTACTGGAACAGTGGTATGAGAGTCTTACCGTCATTTCAACTCCCCTCAATCTGATTCTGGCTATTCTGCGTGAAGGCGCCGATCCCCACCCTGTTACTGCAGAGCAGGGGTTCTATCAACAAAACCCGGACAGCAGCACACCGGTACAGCTGCTACGCGTCAGCCTGCCCGCAGAAGCCAATTATTTCCCCGAAATCAGCGCCGGTAAACACCGCTTTACCATCCGCATGCTCGAGCCACAGGAAAAAGGCCGCCCCCTGCAGACCAGGGATGACGTTGAATTCAAACTCTGGTGTTGCGCGCTGTGAAGAAAAAAACAGCGAAACAGAAAATCGTAAGCTGCCCAACCTGTGGCAAAGAGGTTAGCTGGAGCAAAGAGAATCCGTGGCGCCCCTTTTGCTGCGAACGCTGTAAACTGATTGATCTGGGTGACTGGGCCAGCGAAGAACACCGGATAAAGGGTGAAACTATTATGCCAGAGAATTTGCTCGATCCCGATGAGCACGAATAAAGAACATTAGCTATCCGTTTTTTTCAGCGACAACGAAGCTGAAAATAGCGCGGTAAGTTTTTTCTTTGACTTTAACATCAACCACCGCCTGCCAGTCGCTACGACCTGAGATACAAACCGGCAACATGGCCCTGCCACGCCAGCGCCCATCATTTACAGACAGTTGCACCTGATTGTCGGCCATATTCATCCCAGGCATCTCGAAGCGAACACTGACAGCGTCAGGCTGGCTCCCGACAAACCCCGCTAACGAAATTTCAACTGGAAAAACCTGCAAATAAAACGCTTTTTTCGGCAGGAAAAAACGTATCTGTCTGTCTCCCAGAGCGACGCTACAGGGTGCAAGCTCAGGCCGACAATCTGGATAGGGAAAATTGATAACGCCGGTCGCAGTCTGCTCGGTTATATTTTTATTGGCAAACTGCAGATACAGGCCATATAAAAAAACAGCTGCCACAACGACAAACAACATTGAAGAAAATATTTTTTTCAGCACAGGAAAAAAATGCACCTATTCAGTCTTCCGCGTGGGCACAAAAATCGTGCCCACCCTACTGGGCTGTGCGCCTGAAGGCGCACCTACCGGTGTTATTAACACATATAAACTTCCTGGTCCGAGTTCAGACTCAACGCCCCCAGAAGGCGGTAATCGCGGCAATTCCCTGGGCGCCCTTTTCCCGCGCCAGCGCAAGCTGACTGCTATCCATGCCGCCGAGGGCAAAAACCGGACTGTGGGATTTTTCCGTCAGCGCATGGAAGCGATCCCAGCCCAGCATTGACGCACCGGGGTGCGACTGTGTCGGCAACACCGGCGAAAGCATAATGAAGTCCACATCAATGCTGTTCGCCTGCGCCAGTTCTGTTTCATCATGCACCGATGCACATAACCATTTGTCTTTCGAAATCGGCCGTTTATTACAGGCCATGAGCGCATCGCTGTTCAGATGCAGTCCGTCGACCTCATGTTTTGCAAACTCCGCCACTGACGTATTCAGTAGTAACTTTGCCCCATAGGATCGGGTCAGTTGCATCGCCTGTTCTACCAGCACGGCATAGTCCGCTTCGGTCAGGGCAGTGCGCGGACGAAACTGAACCAGGCGAATGCCCTGCTCCAGCGCGTTCTGCAGTCGCCGAATAAAGTCTTCCTTGTCGGAAAATTTACCGGTGATCAGATATTCATGCGGCAGCTGCAGCGCCTTGATGATTGGCAGGTTGGCCGCCGGAAAAACACGACCGTCCAGTGCAGCAGGATCAATCCAGCACAGGGGCTGACCTTCCCGTCCCGTCGGTGTTCCCTCAAATCGGGTGACGCACCACACATCGAGCAACACAGGCCTGTCAGCATAGTCGTGGTGAATACGAATCAGGGGCTCACATTGTTGAACCTGAATTCCCAGTTCTTCTTCCAGTTCACGGGCGAGCGCAGCCTGCACTGGTTCATTATCTTCCAGCTTGCCGCCGGGAAATTCCCATAAGCCACCCTGATGGCTCTGTTCCGCCCGTTGGCTGATCAGCACTTCACCGGCATGGTTGATAATCACGCCAACGGCAACATGAATGGGATCAGATGACTTGCCCATAAGATACGATTCCTTCAGGTGCGGTATTCAGCATTAATGCGCACATAATCATAGGAAAAGTCACAGGTCCAGACATTGGCCTGTGCCTGACCGCGGCCGAGTTCAACCCGCACCGTGATTTCATTCCGATCCATCACCTGCTGACCCTGTTCTTCCGTGTAACCCGGTGAACGTCCACCATGCTCCACGATACAGACTTCATCGAGATAAATTTTAACCTTATCCAGATCCAGCTTGCTCACCGGGGCGCGACCGACCGCGGCCAGAATCCGTCCCCAGTTGGGATCGCTGGCGAAGAAGGCGGTTTTCACCAGCGGCGAATGTGCAATGGTATAGGCTACATCAAGACATTCTTCCGTTGAAGTCCCTGTCATGACTTCAATATTGATCAACTTGGTCGCACCTTCACCGTCACGAACCATGGCTTTGGCCAGTTCCACACAAAGCTCATTCAGCGCCTGTGAAAACAGTTCAAACCCGGCATCCCCCTGTTTCAGGCACAGACCACTCTTACCCGTAGCCATCAACAGGCAGGCATCATTGGTCGAGGTGTCGCCATCAACCGTAATGCGGTTGAAAGACTGATCCACCGCGCTTTGCAAACAGGCCTGCAGATCAGGTGCATCGATTTCGGCATCAGTGGCGATATAAGCCAGCATGGTCGCCATGTCAGGCCGGATCATCCCCGAACCCTTGGCCATGCCAGTCAGGCAGATAGACTGCCCGTCAATGTTCAGTTTTCTGGACAGGCATTTAGGTTTTGTATCTGTCGTCAGGATTCCCCATGTAGCATCCTCCCAGGCAGCCACCTCCAGTTTATCCAGCGCCGCCGGAACCGCCGCCGTGATTTTATCCACTGGCAGGGGTTCGCCGATAACACCGGTGGAAAACGGCAACACGGCTTCAACCTGGCATCCCGCTGCTGTCGCCACCGCCTGACAGCAGGCGCGCGCATCGGCCAGCCCCTGTTTACCCGTACCGGCATTGGCATTGCCTGTGTTCACCAGCAGATAGCCTGGTGTAGTCACAGCCAGATGTTCCCGGGCAACGATGACCGGTGCTGCACAAAATGCATTCTGTGTAAAAACCGCAGCCGTTTGACTGCCTTCGGCAATTTCGATGACCACCAGATCACGGTGATCCGGTTTTTTGATCCCGGCACAGGCCGTAGCCAGGCGGATACCGGCGACAGGATGTAATGGTGAATCTGAGGATGTATTCATAATGCTCATCTGCAATGAAGAAGCCTGAAAAATCTCAACGCAAAGACGCGATGGCGCAAAAAATTTGAATTAAAATGAAGGAGGTAAACATCTCATCACCCTACATATACTGGTTACTTCAAGGGAAGTCCTTTACGATCTTTGCGCCATCGCGTCTTTGCGTTAAAAAACAAAAAAATATTACTGCAGCTTGCCATGACACTGTTTGTACTTTTTCCCGGAACCACAGGGACAGGGTTCGTTACGCCCAACCTTGCGTCCTTCACGCACATAAGGTGTTGCGGCGACGGCTTCGTCCTCGGTTCCTTCTTCAGTCATGGCACTGGCTTCGGCATGCTGAAATTCCATTTCACCCGCATGTTGTTGCTGCCGGCGCTGCGCTTCAATTGCCGCCACATCTTCCTCGCTCTGCACCTGCACTCGACAGAGTATGCTAATCACCTCGTGTTTGATGCGTTCCAGCATTTCACCAAACAGTTCAAAGGACTCGCGTTTATATTCCTGTTTTGGATTTTTCTGTGCATAACCGCGCAAATGGATCCCCTGGCGCAACTGATCCATCAGCGCCAGATGATCCCGCCACTGGTTATCCAGCACCTGCAGGGTAACGGCCTTTTCAATATGACGAATAACCTCGGTGCCGACACTTTCTTCTTTGGCTTTTGCCTGTTCTTCCATCGCCTGAAGTATTTTTTCGCGTAATTGCTCTTCATACAGGTTGCTATCCGCATCCAGCCAGCCCTGTATGTCCAGCTTCAGGCCAAACTCGTCCTCAAGCGCTTCTTCCAGCCCCGGCACATCCCATTGTTCCTCCACGCTTTGTGGCGGAATAAAGTTGTTGATCACGCCGTTGGTGACATCCGCACGAATCGCACTGACGGTTTCAGAAATATCACTGGCTACCAGTAATTCATTGCGCTGCTGATAAATGACCTTACGTTGATCGTTGGCGACATCATCATATTCCAGCAGCTGTTTGCGCATATCAAAGTTATGGCCTTCAACTTTACGCTGGGCATTTTCAATCGCCTTACTAACCCAGGGATGCTCGATGGCTTCACCTTCTTCCATACCCAGCTTCTGCATCAGCCCGGCCACTCGTTCCGATGCAAAAATACGCATCAGGGTATCTTCCAGCGACAGGTAAAAACGGGAGGAACCTGCATCGCCCTGACGGCCGGAGCGACCACGCAACTGGTTATCAACACGGCGGGATTCATGCCGTTCGGTACCGATGATATGCAGGCCGCCATTATCCAGCACCTGCCGATGACGCGCCTCCCAGGCTTTACGTGTCTTTTCAATCGTGGCTTCGTCGGCCTTGCCTTTTTCTTCCAGCGCGGCCAGTTCCACCTCAAGATTGCCGCCAAGCACGATATCAGTACCACGGCCTGCCATGTTGGTAGCAATAGTCACGGCGTCTGGCTGGCCAGCCTGGGCGATGATCTCGGCTTCACGCGCATGCTGTTTGGCATTCAGCACTTCATGCCTGATTCCGGCTTTTTTCAGCAGGCCGGACAGATACTCGGAAACTTCAATCGATGTTGTACCCACCAGCACCGGCTGCTGGCGCGCCTGGCAGTCCTTGATGTCTTCAATGATCGCATCAAACTTTTCTTTCTGCGTCAGATAGACCTGATCAGTCATATCCTTACGGATCATTGGCCGATGAGTCGGAATCACCACCACTTCCAGTCCATAGATCTGCTGGAATTCATAGGCCTCGGTATCGGCCGTGCCGGTCATGCCGGAAAGTTTGTCATACAGGCGGAAATAATTCTGGAAGGTAATCGAAGCAACCGTCTGGTTTTCCTGCTGAATAGCGACACCTTCTTTCGCTTCCACCGCCTGATGCAGGCCGTCGGACCAGCGCCGCCCCTGCATGGTGCGTCCGGTAAATTCATCGACAATAACAATTTCATTGTTCTGCACGATATAGTCCACATCCTTCTGAAACAGAATATGGGCGCGCAGGGCATTATTAATATGATGCATCTTGCCAATGTTGGCGGCGCTATAAAGACTGTCGCCTTCATCCAGCAGACCGGCTTCGGTCAGCAGGCGCTCGACCTTCTCATGACCAGCTTCGGTCAGATAGATCTGCTTGTCCTTTTCCTCGACTGAATAATCACCCGGCCCGTCTTCTTCTTCCTGCTTTGTCAGTTTGGGCACCAGCTCATTAATGGCCTGATAAAGATCAGAAGTATCTTCAGAAGGACCAGAAATGATCAGCGGC
>JASBTR010000143.1 GCA_030148325.1 Gammaproteobacteria bacterium | reverse complement strand
AAACCGCTTCAGACCACGTTTTCGCATCGCTATTTACCTTCGACATACTGGACACCTTCCTCTGTAATATGTGATGCTTGATCTGATCGCTCCTTTCACGGTTAGTTCCCTTCGGGGCTGATTTGTGTATGAGAGTCAGCCGCTTGCGGCGGGGGTATTTATTTTTCACTATAGAGGGCACAGAGTTAAATTATCTGCTTTCTCAGCAGTACTTGTGGGTAATTTATCCGCGAAACGGGCAGGTTGGGCTGAATAAAATGAAGCCCAACAGATGAAAATGCGTCTCAGGCTGGAAAGGCGACCATGTGATCCAGCCCGAGTTCGATATGCACCTTCTCACCGGGGCTGTAATCATAGTGACTGGGAAACAGGGACTGTACTTCCAGTCCTGAATCAAACTTCAGCGTATAGAGGATCTCGGCGCCCTTGAAGGCGCGTTGCGTTACCTGTGCGCAAAGCGCCCCATTCTCCCTGGGAATGATGTCGTCGGGGCGCAGTAGCAATTCCACCCGGCTGCCGAGCGGCCATTCGTAGGCCCGATCGCCCTTGATGGTGCCAATCTCTGTTTCTACTGTATCAGGTGCAACCAGCTCTCCCGGGACAAATACACCCTGGCCGATGAAGTTAGCGACGAATCGGTTTTCCGGTGAATGATAGAGGTTGTAGGCTGTATCCCGCTGTAGTATTCGTCCGCCATTCATGACGCAGATCTGATCGCCAATCGCAAAGGCTTCATGCTGGTCATGCGTGACCAGGATGCCGGTTGCGTTCCTGTCTTTGAGAATTTGCCGCACTTCCAGGCTTAGACGCTCACGCATATCCACATCCAGATTGGAAAAGGGCTCGTCCAGCAGCACCAGATCCGGTTTTGGCGCCAATGCCCGCGCCAACGCTACCCGTTGTTGCTGTCCGCCGGAAAGTTCATGTACATAGCGGTGTCCCAGCCCATCGAGGCCCACTGTCTCCAGCATTTCATCCGATACCTTCTGACGTTCTGCCTCGCTCATGTTACGCAGGCCGAAGCCGATGTTCTGCCTGACATTCATGTGCGGGAACAGGGCGTAGTCCTGAAACACCATGCCAATGTGACGTTTCTCCGGCGCCAGGGTATAGCGGGGATGGGAGACTTTTTTCTGGCGGATGAGTATTTCACCCTGGCTCAGGGGCTGGAAGCCGGCGATGGCGCGCAGGACCGTGGTTTTGCCACAGCCGCTGGGGCCGAGCAGACAGATCAGATCACCCTGGTTGATGTGCAGGCTGAGATCTTCAATCACGGTATGGCCGTGATGGTGGCACTCAATATGTTTTAGCTCGAGCAGAGGACCCATCTATCTTAACACTATGGTAACAATTAGGAGATGGAAATAATATCAGACATGGAATGGGAAGGGGGAAAATCCACCTGCAGGTACGGCTTTAGCCGTACCTGCCGATTTTTTCTGGCTCAGCGTCCCGCTTTTTTCTTCCAGTAGGCCGCCTTTTCTGGGTCAGGGGTGATGCCGAACAGACCCTGTTCATAGACCTGTGCCAGTGTCTGAATTGCATTCGCGTTGCCCTGGCGGGCGGCTTTTTGCCAGAGGTTGAGTGCGGCGTTTATATCTTTTTTCGTGCCGTTACCGTAGGCCAGCATGACGCCGAGATTGAACTGTGATTCAGGATGACCACGTTCGGCCGCCTGTCGCCACCAGTAAAGGGCATCCTTGCTGCTGGGATAGCCAAAGCGCCGCTTTTTGTACATCACCCCCAGGTTATAGGCAGCATCGACGCTGCCGTATTTCGCCGCCTGTTTGAACCAGTGTTTTGCAGCGCGGTAGTCCTGCTTCACGCCCAGTCCTTTCATATAGAGCAGACCAATATTGTACAGCGCATCAGGATTGTTTTTTTCCGCCAGTGGTTTCCAGTAAGCCATAGCCTGCTGATAATTGCCTGCCTTAAAGGCGCGCAGGCCATCATTCAGGGCGCCTGCCTGTGCGCCGGCAATGGAAACGACAAACAGAATACATGCAAACAATGTGGACGAGATGGAATGCATAGGATTGTTGACCAATTAAGTCCAGAGAAGAGATTTTTCTTCTATTATTAACGGCGAAATGCGCTGAAAACTTTAGTGAAGCCACTTTGCTATCTAAGGAAGCTCCATAAAGAGTGTCCAGACATAATGTGCAGGATGTGCTCATGCGTAGGTACTTAAGCGTGTGAACAATTGCAGGTACGGCTTTAGCCGTACAAAATACTCAATTATGCGCCACACTCTACGTTATTTAACCGCTGCTGTTCGCCTGAAGGCGAACCTACAGGTGAATACCTACGTATGAGGATGCGCTTCGTTTCACTCAGCACATCCTGCAAAGCTTTAAAAGCATCCTGCGACTGGAGCGAAACGCAGAGAGTTACATGTATATTTTGCTATAAACTCTGCGCTCTCTGCGTTATTCACAGGATAAGGGATTCAGAGATCCCGTATCTGTTAAGAGTTCAGGAGCAGATATTCGAGCAGGGCTTTCTGGCTGTGCAGGCGATTTTCAGCTGCAATCCAGGTGATGCTTTGTGGGCCATCGATGACCTCGGCGCTGACTTCCTCACCGCGGTGGGCGGGCAGGCAGTGGGTGAACAGGGCATCGTCGTTAGCAATGTCCATCAGTTTCTGATTGACTTCATAACCGGCAAAGTCCCGTTCGCGTTTTTTCTGCTCTTCTTCCTGACCCATGCTGGCCCAGACATCGGTAGCAATCAAATCAACACCGCTTGCCGCTTCCTGTGGCGAGTGTGAGAGACTTATTCGATCACCGGCAGCAGCGACGATGGCGGCGTCCGGCTCATAGCCGGGTGGGGTGGCGATGTTCAATTTAAAATTAAATTGAGTGGCGGCATTGATGTAGGAATGGCACATGTTGTTGCCATCGCCAATCCAGGCCACGGTGCGCCCGATGATATCACCGCGTTGTTCGGTATAGGCCTGTATATCAGCCAGTAGTTGGCAGGGATGGCATTTGTCAGTCAGGGCATTGATGACCGGCACACTGGAATATTCGGCAAAACGCTCTACCAGTTCATGCGAGAAGGTGCGGATCATCACTGCATCGACCATGCTGGATAGTACCCGGGCGCTGTCTTCAACCGGCTCACCGCGGCCCAGCTGGGTGTCGCGCGGAGAAAGAAAAATAGCGTGGCCGCCAAAATGCGCCATCGCAGTTTCAAATGACACGCGGGTGCGGGTGGATGCCTTGTCGAAAATCATGCCAAGCACACGGCCGGGAAACGGCGCATAGGCTTCACCTGCACTGTGCAGAGTCTTCAGCTCGATGGCGCGCCGGATCAGCTTTTCCAGATCGGCTTGCTCAAGGTCCAGCAGGGTAAGGAAATGTCGAGTCATGGGAAAACCCCTCGCGTGGTTTACGCGGACGGTGTACTGAGAAAGTTTTTGATCAGGTCACAGGTGATAGTAATGATCTGTTCGGCTTCATCGTCACTGATGATAAGTGGCGGCAGCAGGCGCACCACATTGTCGGCGGTGACGTTCAGCAGCAGGCCAGCGTCCAGCGCCTGCTGAAGAATTTCGCCACAGGGACGTTCGAGTTCGATCGCCAGCATCAGGCCGAGGCCGCGGATATCGACGATACCCTCAACATCGGTCAGCGCTGTTTTAAAATCTGCCAGCATAGTTTCACCCAGTTGGCGGACACGTTGGTTTAACTGCTCTTTTTCCAGTGTCTCGATTACGGCCAGGGCCGTCGCACAGACCAGTGGGTTGCCGCCATAGGTACTGCCGTGATGACCGGGCTGAAAGAGTTCGGCGGCGACGCCTTTGGCCAGACAGGCGCCGATGGGCACGCCGTTACCGAGTCCCTTGGCCAGGGTCATGATGTCGGGTGTGCTATTGCTGTGCTGGAAGGCAAACCAGTGACCGGTGCGACCGATGCCGGTCTGGATTTCATCGAGGATCATCAACCAGCCGTTGTCATCACAGAGTTTGCGAATGCCATCGAGGTAGTCCTCAGCCGGGATCAGAATACCGCCTTCACCGATGATGGGTTCCACCAGCACGGCGACGACGTCGCTGTTGTTCTGAGCAATGGTTTCCAGTGCGGCCAGATCATCGAAGGGCGCGCGCACAAAGCCCTGTACCAGCGGTTCGAAACCCGCCTGTACCTTGCGGTTGCCGGTGGCGGTAAGGGTAGCCATAGTGCGGCCGTGGAAGCTGCCTTCCATGACGATGATAGCCGGGTTGCTGATGTCTTTCTGATGCCCATAGAGACGTGCCAGCTTAATGGCCGCCTCGTTGGCTTCGGCGCCGGAATTGCCGAAAAACACGCGCTCCATGCCCGCCAGCGCAGTCAGTTTTTGCGCCAGGGTTTCCTGATGTTCGATGTGATACCAGTTGGAGGTGTGAATAAGGGTTCGGGCCTGGGCGCAGAGGGCTTCGGCCACGGCCGGGTGTGCATGGCCCAGTCCGCAGACAGCCACGCCGCTTAAGGCATCAAGATATTTCTGACCCTTGTTATCCCACAGCCAGGCACCTTCACCTTTTTCAAAGGTGACCGGCAGAGGCGCGTAATTGTGCATCAGATGCGTGTTCATAACAGGTTCTTTGTCCTGAAAACAAAAAGGCAGTCCCTTTTGGAGACCGCCGCAAAGACGGAATTTTAGCGGTTTCTGATGTCCGGGGCAAATTCTGTCGGAGGTACAGAGGGGATTAAAGCAGGGTGAACGCATACTTACCCTGTGACCATTGTAAGTAATTGATATTCAGCCGCCGTAAAGACATCCCTGTCGGCTTGACGGCCGCATCCCTGCGGCCGACACTGAATATCAATTACTTACAACGCTGCTTGCCGCCTGATGAAGAGTATGATCTTGCCCTGGGGATTAAAGAATGATTCCGGCAGTTTGCGTAGGCTAGGCGGGTGTTTTTGTGGAAAATCTGGGGAGATAGGAATGCGCTGCAGGACGGCCAGGCCGTCCCGCAGGCATTAGCTTGTTAGCCGAAGTTTTTGGCAACGAAATCCCAGTTGACCAGATCCCAGAAGTTTTCTACATATTTGGGCCGCGCATTGCGGTAGTCGATGTAGTAGGCGTGTTCCCAGACGTCGCAGGTCAAAATCGGGGTCTTGCCATCGGTCATGGGGTTGGCGGCATTGCTGGTGTTGACGATTTCCAGTTTGCCGTCGCCGTTTTTCACCAGCCAGGTCCAGCCGGAGCCGAAGTTGGTGGCGCAGGACGTGGCGAATTTTTCCTTAAACTCAGCAAAGGAGCCAAAGGCGGCATTGATCGCGTCGGCCAGGGCACCGGTGGGTTCACCGCCACCGTCAGGGCTCATGCCATTCCAGTAGAAGGTGTGGTTCCAGACCTGGGCGGCATTATTGAACAGGCCACCCTCGGCTTTCATGATGATGTCTTCAAGCGAGGCATTTTCAAATTCGGTGCCCTTGATCAGGTTGTTCAGATTGGTGACATAGGTCTGATGGTGTTTGCCGTAGTGGTATTCCAGGGTTTCGGCGGAAATATGGGGTTCCAGTGCATTTTGTGCATAAGGTAATGCGGGCAGTTCGTGAGCCATGAGAGATGATCTCCTTGTTTATTTTATCGTGATTAATTTCAGTCGACATATCTTCCGGCGCTTTGCCGGAGCTTCACTCGAATCAAAAACAGCAGTGCCAAGTATAAAATACTTTGGTGTTTGCTGACGACTAAAAGCGTGAAAGTACGGGGATGATATAAAAACCAACCGTTTCAGTCAAATATAATTTATTACATAAAGCAGGGTGATTTTGCGGTGCAGGAAGGCGGCGTCGGGTTAGCGGCTTGCGTCTGTTTTCGGGTACACTCTGCGGCCTATGGATGCGATTGAACTGAGTATTTTTTCCAGTCGTCTGAATGCGGTCTGCGAGGAGATGGGGGCAGTGCTGCAACGGGCGGCCTTTTCACCCAATATCCGCGATCGGCTGGATTTTTCCTGTGCAGTATTTGACGCTAAAGGCGGACTCTGCGCCCAGGCGGCGCATATCCCCGTGCATCTGGGCAGTATGGCCTTTGCCATGCGCGATATCGTTTCAAGCCTGGATTGGCATCCTGGTGACATGGTGATTCTCAATGATCCTTTTCTCGGTGGTACGCATTTGCCCGATGTGACCCTGATCGCGCCGCTGTTTGTGGAAGGCGAGCTTATCGCTTTTATCGCCAACCGTGCCCACCATGCGGATATCGGCGCCGACTCACCCGGTTCCATGCCCCTGTCGCGAACACTGGAAGAAGAAGGGCTGGTGATTCCACCGACCCGACTTATCGTTGCTGGAGAAATGGATGATGCGCAGTTACAGAAGATTATCGGGGCCACGCGCAGTGGCGAGTCGGGGCAGGGCGATCTGGCGGCGCAGATTTCCGCCAACCACAGTGGCTTGCAGCGTCTTCATGAATTGACAGGAACACTGGGCAGTGCGGCCTATCAACAGGGGCTGGTCGGGCTGAATGATTATGCGCAAAGACTGGCCACCTCGGCGCTGACGCATATTCCAGAAGGGGAATATACCTTCTCTGATGTTATGGATGATGATGGGCTGGGACAGCAGGGTATTCGTATACAGGTAAGGCTGACGATTAAAGCCGGGCGGGTGCATGCTGATTTCAGCGGGACAGCTGCGCAGGTGGCGGGCAATATCAACTGTCCCCTGTCGGTGGCTGCCGCAGCGGTATATTACGTTTTTCGCTGTTTGATGCCCGCGCAGACTCCGGCCTGCGCCGGCAGTTTCAGGCCGATTACGCTGATGGCGCCTGAGGGCTGTTTGCTGAATGCCAAACGTCCGGCGGCGGTGGCGGCAGGTAATGTGGAAACCAGCACCCGCGTTGTTGATGTGGTTATGGGCGCGCTGGCGCAGGCCCTGCCGGATCGTATTCCAGCGGCCAGTCACGGCAGCATGAACAACCTGGCCATGGGGAATGACGGTCGTGGTGGTGACCAGACCGGCTGGGATTATTACGAAACCATCGGCGGCGGCGGTGGCGCCGGGCCGAAGCGGGCCGGGGCGTCCGCTATCCAGACCCACATGACCAATACCCGCAATACGCCGGTGGAGGTGCTGGAAACCCAGTACCCCCTGCGGCTGCGACGCTATGCAATACGTCGAGGTTCAGGTGGCCGCGGCGCCCTGTCTGGCGGCGATGGCCTGATCCGCGAATTTGAATTTCTACAGCCGGCCACCATCACATTACTCACTGAACGCCGCCGTCATCCTCCCTGGGGACTCAACGGCGGCCAGCCGGGTAAGGCCGGATGCAATCAACTCAATGGCGAACCGCTTGCGGCCAAGGCCAACCTCGAAGTAAAAGCAGGCGATATACTAACTATAAAGACTCCCGGCGGCGGGGGATGGGGAACATTTTGAAACAAAGAACACAGCTTGAAGCAAAGACAAGCCCTGAAACAGGCGGAGGTTTTCCTCGCCACTCGCCACTCGCTACTTGTCCCTCGTCGCAGAGGGGGATGGGGAATATCCTGAAATGATGACAAACTCTGAAATCAGCGAGGTTTTCCCTCGCCACTCGTCCCTCGTTCCTCGTCACTAAAACCATGTGCGGAATTTGCGGTGAATTAAAATTTAATGGCGCAGCAGCGGATACCGAGGCTGTCGCGCGCATGTTGCCGGCACTGGCCAGACGCGGCCCGGATTTTGAAGGCCGCTGGTCGGCCGGATCGATAGCTCTGGGGCATCGACGCCTGGCGGTCATTGATCTGTCTGAGCGTTCCAACCAGCCGCTGATTGACAACGAGCTGAAGCTGGCGCTGGTGTTCAATGGCGCCATATATAATTACAAAGAGCTGCGGGCGCAATTGCAGGAGGAGGGGTATCACTTTTCTTCTGATGGCGATTCGGAAGTCATTCTCAAGGCCTGGCACAAGTGGGGTGAGCGTTGCCCTGAATACCTGCACGGCATGTTTGCTTTTGCCATCTGGGACATGCAGCAGGAACATCTGTTCATTGCCCGGGATCGCATGGGCATCAAGCCCCTGTACTATTCAATGGATGGGGATCATTTTCGTTTTGCCTCCAATCCCCAGGCGCTGCTGGCTGCGGGCGGTGTTGATACCGACATTGATCCGGTTGCCCTGCACCACCAGTTCACCCTGCATGGGGTGGTGCCTGCACCGCACACCATTCTCAAAGGCGTGCGTAAACTGACACCCGCTACGGGCATGATCATAGACACCCGTGCGGATGTGGTTGAAACGCGTTACTGGCATCTAAAAGCGCAGCGCCCGGCACTGGCGAAAACTGAGTCCGAGTGGACCGAGGCCATCCATGACGCCCTGCGTGAGGCGGTGCGTCTGCGGCTGGACATCGCCGATGTACCGGTGGGGGTGCTGCTCTCCGGTGGGCTGGATTCCAGTTTGCTCGTGGCCTTATTAGCCGAAGCCGGAGTGCGTGATCTATTGACCTTCTCCATTGGGTTTGAAGATCAGCCTGAAGAAAAGGGCAGCGAGTTCGAGTTTTCCGATCAGATAGTCGAACGTTATCAGACCCGTCATCACAAATTTCTTATTCCCAACTCGGAAGTGCTCACTCGGCTGCCGGAAGCGGTGCAGGCCATGGCCGAACCCATGTTTGGACAGGATGCGGTGGCTTTCTACCTGCTCTCGGAAAAGGTCGCGCAGGAAGTGAAAGTGGTGCAGAGCGGGCAGGGCGCCGATGAGCTGTTTGCCGGTTATTTCTGGTTCTCGCAGATGCAGGCGGATCAGAATCAGCTTGATGTAGAACGTTTCGGTAAGCATTATTTTGATCGCCCCCACGCGGAATTTCTGCAAATGGTAACCGAGAAATATCGGGGCGCAGATTTCACCCGTATGAAGATAGCTGAACTGCTGGCCGAGCCACTGGCGGACAGCTTTATCGACCGAGCGCTGCACCTGGATGTCACCACCCTGATCGTCGATGATCCGGTTAAACGAGTAGATAACATGACCATGGCCTGGGGGCTGGAAGCACGGGTGCCATTCCTGGATCAGAAACTGGTGGAACTGGCTGCGAGCATGCCGCCGGAACTGAAACTCGGCTCCGGCGGCAAGCATGTGCTGAAGACCATTTCCCGCGGCCTGCTGCCGGACGCCATTATTGACCGGCCCAAAGGTTATTTTCCCATGCCGGCATTGAAATATGTACGTGGAGAATTTCTGGACTTCATGCGTGACATTCTGAACTCGTCCGCCTGTCGTAATCGCGGTCTGTTTGAGCGTAGTTATCTAGATCGCCTTTTATCCGAGCCGGATCAACACTTTACCGCGCTACGTGGGAGCAAGCTCTGGCATCTGGCACTACTTGAATTCTGGCTCCAGACGCATCTGCCGACTTGAAATCTGCGAGTTTTGCCCCCAGTTTCGTACTGTGCGTTGGCCGCCAATATACCTGAGTGACAAAATCAGGTATTCGCTTTCTCATCTGGATAGGCTAGAATGGCGGCCTTTGTGAACAAGAGAATTCCGGTAACCATATTTTTAATGAGGTAATAGTCGAATGGACGTAATGGAACGCATCAAGCAGCAGGTGGAAGGTAATCCTGTTGTTATTTTTATGAAAGGCACGCCGAAGATGCCACAGTGTGGGTTTTCCAGCCGCGCTGCTCAGGCGCTGATGAATTGTGAACGAGAGTTCGCGCACGTCAATGTGCTAATGGATCCGGAAATTTTTGAGAACCTGCCACGCTATGCCGACTGGCCGACTTTCCCGCAGATTTATATTAACGGCGAACTGATCGGTGGCTGCGATATCACCCTGGAACTGTTCCAGAAGGGCGAGCTGAAAAAGATGGTGCAGGAAGCCGTGGACAAGGCGAAGGCCGAAGCCTGATTTGTTTAGCTGTACCTGTTCGCCTGAAGGCGAACCTGCAGGCTGGTAGGGTGGGCACGATTTTTGTGCACCACAGGCACTTCCTTCGGTCGCCCACGCGGAAGACTGTGATTAATATTAACCGCCAGGACGCAAAGGACGCCAGGATTTAGCCAAAGAATTCCTGGCGTCCTTTGCGTCCTGGCGGTTCAGATTGTTCCTTCGACTAATACCCCGTAGCTTGCTGCGGGGTGGTTTATTTTGTGCCTGTCGAATTCACGGCCTGCTGGAATGCGCCCCACTGATTGACGATATGGCAGAACAGTTCAGCCGTACGTTCGGTATCATAAACCGCGGAATGCGCCTCGTTGTTGTCCCACTTTATCCCGGCTTCCTGTGCAGCGCGCGCCAGTACCGTCTGGCCAAAGGCCAGTCCGCCGAGGGTGGCGGTATCAAAGGTACTGAACTGGTGAAAGGGGGTTTTCTTAAACTTGCAACGGCTGGCTGCGGCCCGGATAAAACCGAGATCAAAAAAAGGATTATGGCCGACCAGGATGGCGCGACTGCAGCCGGTTTCTTTCAGATAGCGATTGACGGGATCGAAAATATGCTGCAATGATTCTTTCTCCGGTTTCGCCATACGAAAGGGATGAAAGGGATCGATGCCGGTAAATTCCAGTGCTTTTGGGTCGAGCACGGAACCGGGGAAGGGTTCTACATGACAGGCAATTGTTTCCGCAGGATAGACATGATCCTGTGCATCCATCAGAATCGGGATGGCGGCGATTTCCAGCAGCGCATTTTTGTCGGCGTCAAAGCCGGCGGTTTCCACATCCACAACAACCGGCAGAAAGCCACGGAAGCGTTTTGATATTTTAGTTAAGGTTACCTTGTCATTCATGGGCGGGAGAATACCCCAGGCAGATGAAAATAGCGATAAATTCAGCAGTGAGGGGATAACCTCTAATATCAGTCTGGAACATGCACTGATAGAGTGAAGGAATACAATGATAAATAAAGTAACGAAATCTTTCTGGTCGCTGTTTTTGTTGCTCGCCCTGTATACGCAGGCCGGTGCAGGACTGGAACGGGGGCTACTGTGGAAAATCGAGGGCGCCGCTGCCCGTCCGAGCTATATCCTCGGCACTATGCACAGCGAAGATGCGCGCATCGTCAACCTGGCCCCGGCAGTTAAAACTGTTTTCGAACAGGCGGACAGTTTTAGCGCCGAACTGAATATGCAGGCGGACAACCTACTGCAGGCCAGTCAACAGATGTTCTATACGGATGAGACAAAACTGCAGAGCATTATTGATCGTCGTCTTTATCAGGACAGTGTTCAATTGCTGGCGGAATATGGCATTCCCGAGATGCTGGTGCAGAAAATGAAACCCTGGGCGGCAGCGACGACCTTAAGTATGCCAAAATCGAGCAGCGGCCTGTTTCTGGATCTGGTGCTTTTCATGCAGGCGCAGGCGATGGGCAAGAAGGTCTATGGCCTGGAAACAATTGATGAGCAATTAGCGGTGTTTGAGAATATGCCGTTAAAGCAGCAGATCAGTATGCTCAGGGATGCAGTGCGTGAATATGATGCTTCGCAGGCCATGTTGGTAGAATTGCTTGAACTGTATGTGCAACGTGATCTTGAAGGAATTCGTGTGCTGAGTGAGTCCTATATGCAAAAAGGCGACGTTAAGGTGGCGGCGTATTTTCAGAAAACAGTCATTGATGATCGGAATCGGCGAATGTTGCAACGCATGCAGCCGCGTCTGAAAGAAGGCAATGCGTTTATTGCCGTAGGCGCCCTGCACCTGAGCGGCGAGAAGGGGTTGCTGCGACTACTGGAAAGACAGGGCCTGCGAGTGAGCCCGGTTTATTAACCGTGGAAGGGACCCGGCGTGGTGTAATCTTACACTGCAGTAACATGATCGCAGAGAACGCGGAGGCGCAGAGGCGCGGAGATTTACAAATGTGCAGGAACCCCTCATAGGTTGGTTCTTAAGCATGTGAACTATTGTAGGTGCGCCTTCAGGCGCACAAAATGCTCAATTTTGAAACAAAATATGTCGCTATTGTTCGCCTGAAGGCGAACCTACAGACAAATAAATTCCTTATTTGTACTTCTTTATGGGCAAGGCAGCGTTCGAGTCGGCATATTCCTCAAACAAGTTTCCAGTGAACGGTTTCGCCGGCGCGTAATGGGATCAGTTTGTCTTTGCCGAAAGCCATGCTTTTGGGAACCGTCCAGTCCTGTTTAACCAGTTTAATCGTTTCTGTGTTGCGTGGTAGCCTGTAAAAATCCGGCCCGAAGCAGGATGCGAAGTCTTCCAGTCTGTTCAATGCATCGGCCTGCTCAAAAGCCTCTGCATACAGTTCAATCGCCGCATGCGCGCTGTACACACCGGCACAGCCACAGGCGCTTTCCTTGGCTTTTCTGGCATGGGGTGCACTGTCGGTGCCGAGGAAGAATTTCGGATTGCCACTGATGGCGGCTTCGACCAGCGCCTGACGGTGTGTCTCCCGTTTCAGGATTGGCAGGCAGTAATGATGTGGGCGGATGCCGCCGCTGAAAATATCGTTGCGGTTCATCAACAGGTGGTGGGGGGTGATGGTGGCCGCGACTGTGTCCGGCATGGCGGTTACGAAATTTACCGCATGCAAGGTGGTGATGTGCTCGAGTACCAGGCGTAGTTTTGAAAACTGTTTCAACAGCGGTGCCAGTACCGTGTCGATAAAGACCGCTTCGCGGTCAAAGATATCGACATGCTTATCGGTGACTTCACCATGCACCAGCAGAGGCAGGCCCTCTTCCTCCATAACTTCTATAACGGAATAAACTTTTTCGATCGAAGACACGCCGGCATCGGAATTGGTGGTGGCGCCGGCAGGATAATATTTGAGTGCATGGATGTGGGCATTATCCGCGGCATGGGTGATTTCTTTGGCCGTGGTGTTGTCGGTGAGATAGAGCGTCATCAACGGTTCAAAATGCGCATTTTTTGGCACCGCAGCGAGGATGCGTTTACGGTATTCGAGCGCATGGGCGACGCGGGTGACAGGTGGCTTGAGATTGGGCATGATGATGGCGCGACCAAAGCGCCGGGCGCTGTCGGGAATGACATCTTTAAGCACTTCGCCGTCGCGCACATGCAGGTGCCAGTCATCGGGTTGCAGGATGGTTATTTCATTCATGTGTTTTATTTGCTGTCAGATACAGCGCTGAAAATAGTTTTCAGAGCCTGATTTTGTGGAATAGTGGGCCATGAATCATTGGCAGGAATAATAAACCAGATGTTCATTGTCCACCGAGATGGATTCACCCAGGCTGATGAAGCCCGAACCACTCAGGGGATAATCCTCCCGATGTATATAGATTTCCTTGCCGCCCTGAGGTTTGATGAAAGTGCCGTTGGTGCTCTGATCAGAAATGATAAATTTTCCCCTGCGATAGGTCAGGATGGCGTGCTGGCGTGAGGAACAGTCCGATTCGACGATAAAATCACATTTGCTGCTGCGCCCAAGGATGATGCTTTGATCACGGGAAGTCATTTCTTTTATGCGTTCATGGTAGGTCAGGTA
This sequence comes from Gammaproteobacteria bacterium, assembly GCA_030148325.1. GTDB lineage: Bacteria > Pseudomonadota > Gammaproteobacteria > UBA6429 > Thiohalophilaceae > JAADGZ01. Next base: position 956 of record JASBTR010000143.1, on the reverse strand, counting down.
GAGTTGCTGACGATCCTTGAACAGGTTGTTGACCAGAGAGGATTCCATCATTTCGGTCAGCGTGGGTTCCGGTTCGTCCTGTTCTTCGATATAGGCCTGAATGTAGCTTGAATTTTTTTCCTGCTGGACAACGTTTTCGATGAAATCATTGTCACGCTGGAGCAGGTAATTGCCAAGATTATTCAGGAAAGCCTCGTCGGTGCTGTCAGGATCGATTTCGTGGGTTTGCAGCTCACTACTCAGGATATTGCTGATAGTCAGGTTGATCAGTCGCCTGGCATAATTCGATCTGAACACCAGACTAGATGAGAGCTGTCCGCTGATTTCGACCTCATCATCAGACCGGCTGCTGATTTCCAGACCAAGGTGGCGTACTTTGTTTTTCAGCATGTCGCGTTCGGTTTCTTTAATGTCGGCAAGCCGACAACGCTGCCTGTTGCACTGGAGAATGAAACTGAAACCAACACTGAGCTGGTCAAAGGTGTTCTCGGTATAAAGGCGATAGTTTCCGGGAACAAGACTGTCGATACGGCCGGTATCATTAATCTCAAGATTGATTTCGATAGGTGGGTTAACGATACGCAGCTGTTCCAGAAACGCATTCAGGTATTCATGAATTTTTTCCAGGCTGTTGGTCACTTCACTGTGGCGAAAAGCCGCCAGTGATTCATTTTTACCGGTCGCCTGTTCTCTGTCTTTCAGTACACGTTTGGCCTGTTTTTTCAGGTCTTCAAGGGCATCCATGTGTTTGTCCTTATGTTCTAAGGTTTGCTCATACGCAGGTATTTAAGCGTATGAACAATTGTAGGTGCGGCTCTAAATAGCTGTTCCAAATACCAGTCCACTTTAAGCAATTACCGTTCATCCTGAGCCTGTCGAAGGACAAGCAGATTAAACACTCTATTCACAGTATTTCCACGCTCATGGTTCGACAAGCTCACCACGAACGTGGAAAT